>PMXH01000568.1 GCA_003165855.1 Acidobacteriaceae bacterium
TCGCGCACACTCAAGCGCTACCTTGCCGGGCGGCGTGTCGTCGACCTGAAGGGGCCGGCCGGCACCGCCCTTTCTGCCGTCGGCACCGGCCACCTGCGGACCATCACCGCCCCGGCGAAAGGAATTGTCGCGAGGCAGCGCGAGGTGAACGCGCTGGTCGAGCTACGTGTTCCATTCGAACTCGATCGCAAAGCTATCGACGACGTCGATCGCGGCGCGAACGACTCGGACTGGCAACCAGCGAAAGACGCCGCGCGGCAGATCGCCTTTGCCGAGGACGCCGCCATATTCGAGGGCTATGCCGCCGCCAGCATTGGCGGCATCCGCCCAGGAACCAGCAATCCGATCATGACGCTCCCCGCCGACGTGCGCGAGTACCCCGATGCGATTGCCCAAAGCTTGAGCCGGCTGCGGCTCGTCGGTGTCAACGGCCCCTATGCCGTGCTGCTCGGTGCTGACGCCTACACCGCACTCGCCGAGACCAGCGACCACGGATACCCAGTGTTAGAGCACGTCAAGCGGCTGGTGAAAGATCAAATCATCTGGGCGCCCGCCCTTGCCGGCGCTTTCGTGCTGACCACCCGTGGCGGCGATTTCGACCTGCACATCGGCCAGGACGTCTCCATCGGCTATCTCAGCCACACCGATGCCGCTGTGCGCTTGTACCTGCAGGAGACATTCACGTTCCTTCTGCTCACCACCGAGGCTGCCGTTGCGCTCGCTCCTCCCGCGAAGGCCAAGAAGGCTTGACGCGGTCGGACTTTTCTCACTCTCAATTCGTTTGAGGCCGACAAGAAAAGTGAGCAGTAGTGTACAGACTCGGCCAGCGTCGCCGTGGAATCCTTGGGCCGACAGGATGCCGCTCACCTGCGCCCAACAGCCTCTCGCCGTGACGGGCACTAATACAGATGAGCAGGCAGAAGGAACCACTATGCGTATTCCGGTTGCTATTCGCTCATTGCTGTTTTCGTTCGTTCTGTTAATTCTCTCCCACGGTGCATTGGCTCAAGTCGGTATCGGCATTTCCGTCAACTTCGGTCCCCCGGCCCTTCCCGTCTATGATCAGCCAATCTGCCCCGCCGACGGCTACCTATGGACGCCCGGCTACTGGGCCTATGACGACAACGATGGATACTACTGGGTGCCTGGCACATGGGTCGAGGCGCCTCAGGTTGGCTTCCTCTGGACCCCAGGGTATTGGGGCTGGGGCGGCAACGCATTCCTTTTCCATGAAGGATATTGGGGGCCGCAGGTGGGCTTCTATGGCGGCATCAATTATGGCTTCGGCTACGGCGGTCTAGGTTATGAAGGCGGCCGCTGGGAAGGTGGTCACTTCTCCTACAACACTTACGTGAATCATGTAAACACCACCATCATTCACAACACCTACAACACTACGGTGAATATCTCCGAAACTCACGTCAGCTACAACGGCGGTACGGGAGGCGTCGAAGCGCGCCCTTCACCGCAGCAGGAGTCCTACGCGAACGAGCACCACGTCGGTCCGGTAGCCGCGCAGACGCAGCACGTTCAGGCGGCGCGGAGTAATCCCGAGCTGCGTGCTTCCGCCAACCAGGGCAAGCCGCCCATCGCGGCTACGGCCAAACCCGGTGATTTCAAAACCGGCGTTGTAGAATCCAAACAAGCAGGCGGCGAATACAAGGCTCCTCCGGCGAACGCGGCCCGCGGCAATGGAGCGCGTCCCAGCACGGAAAGTCGCCCAGCAGATACTACGCAAGCTCCGGCCAACACCAAAAATCACGCCGCAGAATTGCAGCCGCACACGTTCACGCCCCCAAACACAGGCAACGCCGCAACCGACAAGAAGTATCAGCAACAACAGGACAAGCTAACTGCCAAACAAACGCAAGATCACCAGAAACTCCAACAGCAGCAGGATAAAGAACACCAGCAAGCCACCAAGAAAAACTACAACGACACGCAAAAACAGCCGATGGAGCAGCAACACGCTCAACAAACGCAACAGCTTGAGCAGAAGCACGCCACTCAGCAGAAGCAGATGGAGCAGCGCCAGGCGCCGCGCCCAACTACACCAAAGCCGGAGAGCCATCCTCCCGCGGAAAAGCCGCATTGATTGCGCGCAGGCTGGGCTGAATAGCCGCTGTCTTCGCGAAATCAAGCAACCAATCGGGCTGGTAACGACTGCGTGGTATCGCTGCCGGCCCGGCACTTCCTGCTCGGTGACCTCTGACCTGGCGCACGACCCGATCCGGAACGAGTTCTCCGGTCGGTGACGGGAACAAACCACAAGAACGACAGCGCCCCACTGCCGACGACGTTCTACTGCGGGCCTGACTCAGATACGAGCGCTATTGCGCCGTCGGATTCGGATTTCAACGGAGAAAACCCGACGCCCTTGAACTCGACCGCGACCAGACAGCCCTCTACGCGGGCGACATTTCCCACACACCAATAAGGAAGTGATTCGTCGGCGTCGTGCAAGATCTTGAATTCGCAATTCACGTGATCGCCCACCGCGAGTTGAACCGGTTCTTCGAAGCGCAGAAGGACACCGCTTCCGCTCATATTCGCCGTGGTGGCACGAAGAGTTTGCTTGCTCTTGCACACCTCGACGGTTGCTCCAGCTTCGATCAGGAAACGCACTTCTATTCTTCCGTTCGTCCGATCGGGTTCCATGGCTCATTGCCCCCATTTCGCGAACCACCATCTCCAGCCTAAGCTCTTTCTTTCGGTCTTCATTAGTGCACACAACACTTCTTTCGTTTCCCCGCCTCACTGTCTCTTAATCGGCAGCACAGGGATATCCTTTAGGCATAAAGCCGTCAGTCCAGAGGCGGCGCGGTAGTCTTTTCTTCATCTACCCCCGGGCGTAGTTTGCGCTTTGAGTTTCGGCGATCCTGCCAACCTGTCCCGGCTCAGTCGGATTGCCGTGCTGCTGAGTGATCAATCACCCTGGCAAGCCAACTTGAAAATCGTTCTGCGAGGTTTCCGCGGGAGGTTGCAGCGAGAACAGCTTCTCCGTATTGACAACCAGCACGGTCTTACCGTCGCCCATGATCGCGGCGCCTATGTACTCTTGCACTTTAGCCAGCACGCCGCTGAGCGGCTTGACGACGATTTCGACTTCACCGAGGAAGTGGTCGACTACCAGGCCGTATGGCCCCGAAGCAGTCTCAATGATCGCAACGGCGAGCTCCGCCCTCCTTTCTTCCACCCGTTCAAATGACAAAGCATGCGCCAGCCAGAGCATGGGGAACACTGCCCCGCGGACGGGCGCGATCTGCTGCCCTTGTACCCTTCGGACTACCGACTTCGGAATTTTCACCATGTTGCGGATCGTATCGATGGGCAATACGACCTCATGCCCCGATACGGCAACCCGAATCGCTTTGGATACCAGCAGGCTGGCCGGCAGCTCGATGCGGAAGCTGGTTCCTTTTCCGACTTCGCTCGTAATATGGATGGCACCATGCAGCGCCTCTACACTTGTCCGCACGACGTCCATGCCCACGCCACGGCCCGACAAGTCCGTCACCTTATCGATGGTCGAGAAACCGGCTGCGAGAATGATCTTGAAAGCCGCTTCCTCGTCCATGGCCGCGACCGCGCTCTCGGTAAGCAAGTTCTTTTCGACCGCGCGACGCTTGAGCTTTTCGGCGTCCAATCCCTTGCCGTCGTCCTTCACTTCAATCACGACATTGGAGCCTTGCGTGAAAGCGGAGAGATCGATGCGGCCCACGAGGGACTTACCCTTCTGCGCACGGTCGGCTTTCGATTCGATGCCATGATCGGCGGCGTTGCGGATGATATGCGTGAGCGGATCCCCGATGCTATCGATGACCGTCTTGTCCAACTCCGTCTCTTCGCCGCTTACATGGAGCTCGATGTTCTTGTCGAGATTTCGCGCAATGTCGCGCACCAGCCGCGGAAAACGCTGAAACACCTGGCGCACTGGCATCATCCGGATCGACATGACGGTAGCCTGCAGATCGTCCGCCAGCCGGGAAACCTTGGCGGCGGCGTCGCGCATCTCTTTGGCCATGCTTTTCGGCGATGGTTCCCCGGCAATGCGTTCGACGCGCTCGGCGAAGGCGGGCAGCGCTCCGCGGGCAACCAGCAGTTCTCCGGCCAGCCGCATCAGGGCATCCAGCTTCGCGGAATCGACTCGGATACTGCTCGCAGCCGCTGCCGTTGCGGCTTCTACAGCAGGCAAGGTTTCCGCAGCCGCGGTGGAAGCAGGCTGCAACGAAGTTACGGCTTGCGCCGCGGGCGAATCCACCGCCAGCCTCGCCGCCTCAATGAGGAGCTTCACCTTCGGCAACCAGCCGCCATCGAGGGTTCCACCTTGCTGCGTTATCACCGCATCGAGAACTTGATGCGCGGCAGTCGTGGCTCTCGCATGCCCATGCGCTTTGCAGGCGGAGATCAGCGTTTGCGCCGCGCGGTGTGCGGTCGCCAGGCCGGGATTTTCATCTCCCGATTGGAATTGGTCGAGGGCAAAGCCCAGGGCGGTAAACGCCTGCTGCGTGGCTCCGCGGAAGCGGGCGGCCTTGCTTTCCGATTGCGCGGCGGCCGAAGGCTCCTCGCGCTCGATCGATACTCCGCAATCCTCTTCAACAAACTGGAATACCCCCCGCACCTTGGTCTCGGGCTCGGTCGTTTCGACGTGGACTTCCCAGCGTAAGTAGCACTGTTCGGGGTCAAACGGGTCGGCGGCGAGAAGATCGCTGGCATCGCAATGGATTTCCATCTCGCCCAGATCTGTCAGCTCAAGAAGAAGAGATGCGGGGTCGGTTCCGGAAAAGAAGATCTCACGGTTCGGCTTAAAACCGATCTTGTATCGCGCCAGTCCGCCGGACGCAGTTTTCTCGGGCTTTCCGTTACCAGCAGCCTTATCCATCTCCGGCAGAAAGGGCCGTATGGCTGCGAGCACCTCGGTCTCAAGTGGCAAAGGCGTGTCGGACTCTGTACTGCCCAGCTCCAGGAGCATGACACAGCAATCGCAGGCTTTCAGGGTGGCATCGATCAGTTCGGGAGTCGTCTCCAGTTGCTGGTTGCGGATCCGGTTGAAAACCTCTTCGACATGATGCACAAAGCTCGCCAGCCTGCGGAAGCCAGCGCTCGCACCCGAGCCTTTCAGCGTGTGCATCGCGCGAAAAACTCGGTTTATCACTTCCACATTCCGGGGATCGAGTTCGAGCAGCAGCAGCGCCCCACCGAGGTCGGTGAGCAGGTCGTCCGCCTCATGACGGAAAGACGCTTGTAGTTGTTCCAGATCGCCGGAGTCCATAAACCTTGATCACCTCGGCCAAGATCGATCAGCAGCGCAAGACTTTCGTCACCACCGCGAGCAACTGTTCCGGTTCGAACGGCTTTACGATCCAACCCGTGGCTCCGGCAGCTTTGCCTTCCTGCTTTTTTTCTGCCTGAGATTCCGTGGTGACCAGCACGATCGGCGTAAATCTGTATTGCGGCAGTTTTCTCAGACTGCGGAGAAGGTCGAGGCCGGTCATTACCGGCATATTGATGTCGCTGAGCACCAGATCGAAGGCCTCGGCGGAGGCTTTCTCCAGACCTTTCGAACCGTCCTCCGCTTCGACAATTTCATAGCCCGCGCGGGAAAGAGTCATCTTGACCAGTTGCCGCATGGTCGCGGAATCGTCGACTGCCAGGATCCGTTTAGGCATGTCCGTGCCTCGCGGCTTTCGCCAGAGGTTGAGGAATTTGGGTCTGTGGATTGCGCCTCCGGCCCAGTCGAAGCGACTGGCTGCACGAAGAATTTTTCCAGTCCGCGGCGCTCCAGCGCGCCCAGAAAGCCATCGGAGGTCTCGCCGATCTTCAACCCGCCGCTCAGGCTGCTTAACCGGCACAGAATCTGGACGATGCTGGTGTCCATCTCCTCCAGTGCATCCGCTTGCAGTCGGATACTGTGGCCCCCGGCCATTGCCGGCTGCAAGGCGTCCCAGAGATCCCGGGCCTGCTGCACGCCGAGTTTCCCCGCCAGAATCAGCTTCACTCCGTCCGCGGCAGTCTGCAGTTCAAATGGCATAGAACCGTCCTTCGCTTCAGAAGAGTTCGACATTGGAGCCGTACTCTTGCCCTTCAGCCGGTTCCGCCGGCCGTGCCTGACTTTCCGCGTCTCCCCCAGAGACCAACGCATGCGCATCATGTTGCTCCTGCATCGTATAACCAGCGGAAGCGGCATCGAGGTCGAACGGCTTCTCCGATTTCGGATACAGGGCGAGAAGAAAGTTGATAGTCCCATCAAGGTTTCCCAGGAGCTCTATACCTTCATCGACAAATTCCAATGATTGCACGAGTTTCTCGGTTTTTGTCCGCAGTTGCGCCGCATCCTGGCTAAGACCGGCAAACTCGGCATATTCAATTCTTCGCGAACTACGCAAGGAATCGATGGCTCTCTGAGCCATGAGCGTGCCCCGGCAGGACGCGACCTCCTGAATATCCGCGGCGATCACGGTAGCCTGCGCCTGGAGCGTCGCCCCGAGTTGAGCGAACTGTTCATTCTGATCCCTCGACAACTCCAGGATGCCCTCGGCGGTTTCCGACGTCCATACGCCGAGCACGCCAATACCTCGGGCCGATGGCATTTTTTCCGCGTCGATCAGAACATTCAGGGCCAGCCTCTTCATCGATCGTGCCACCACTTCCAGTTCTCGGCTATTCGTGGCCAGCCGTTCCCGGATCGGGTCGATTTGGGTCAGCACGAAGGTTCCCATCTTCTCTTCACCAGCCAGCAATTCGGCAACTTCGGTGCTGAGGGAGGCCATGCGATCAACCGCGGCTTCGAATTTTTCCACCTCGTCGTCGCCGCAGGGCGCGGAGCCGCCACCCGCAATGCCCTGCGCGCAGCCGATGACGCTATTGAGCTCCCTCTCGATACGGCTTCCCGTACTGACAATGAGCTCCAGCAAGGATTTCACTTGCTGTCGTTGCACTAGCAGCGCGTGCTCAGGCTCCTCTCTCCGATCTTCGCCTTGACGATCTTTGTCTTGACGAAGGCTGGCCAGCGCTCCGAGGATATGTTCGAGACGCTGACGAATCGCGTCGTGCCCCTGCAGGGTCTTGATGGCTTCGCGAATGCCTTTCGCCAGCACGATTCCCAAAGTGCTTGCCTGGTTTTGCGCTTCGAGCAGGTCGCGGGGGACGCTCGCGAGTAGTTCGAGGTGACGCGCGACTTTCTCCTCCGATTCGGCTGCCCGCAAGGCATAGGAGGACGATGTCTGCTCAACCGATCGGGTGGCCGCCGTGAGCGTGTCGAGGATCGCGAGCAGACCGCGTTCCTGGGAATCGCCCGCCTCTTTCATAAAACTCACAACTTGCTTCATCTCGTCGTAAGCCTTCAGCACCGAGGCGTTGTCCTTCGGAGAGAGGCGTGACGCCTCGAGGCGGAAATGGAAGGCTATGTACTTCAGCGGTGCGATGTTTTCCTGCAGGCGGTTCGAGGTTCCAAGCAGTCCTCCAGTCTCTTGCGCAGTGCGGGCTAACTCGCGCCGCACCTCCTGGATTTGAACGAGGAACTTCTTGAAGACTCCGCAGCCCTCCAGTAACGAATCGCGGAGGGCGTTCTGGTTGGCGCTCGCCGCATCGGTGAGTTCTGACAACCGGGCAGTCGCCTTCTGCACCTTCTCCGCCATGCTCCAGCAAGCATCGAGCGCCTGGATCAGGCTGGCAAACTCATCTTCGCTAGTCTTCAGGTAGCCGGAGAGCCGCGAGCTCAGTCTTTCAAACCTCGTCCACACCGATGACAGCGATTCTTGCCCTGCTTCTGTTATGCCCAGGCTCACGTGCCACCGCTCTGGCCACCCGGCGTGGCATCGATTCCGAGAACCAGGCAGATGTTTTCGATCAAGGGCTTGGGGTCCGACGGCTTAACGATGTAGAAGTTCGCGCCCGCGATGAAACCCCGGCTTTTATCCTCAGCCTCCGACTCGGTCGAGATGATGATAATGGGCAAGTCGTTGTAGTCTCCGTTGCTCCTCACCCGGCGAATAAACTCGTAGCCGTCCATATTCGCCATGTTGATGTCCGTGAGAACGAGGTCGAAAGTCCGGCTGAAGAGCTTCTCCAGCGCGTCGGCTCCATCGACTGCGGTGACCACCTCGAAATTGGCCTCCCGGAGAATGTAGGAATGGTAGTTGCGGGTGAACTCCGAGTCGTCGACGATCAGCACATTCCGTTTCATAGTCAATCCTTTGCATAGAGAAGGTGGCCTGCGGCCTTTTTCAGGTGGAAAGCCGAGGTGATGCGGCCGACGGATTCGGAATGGCCCAAAAAGATGTACCCTTTGGGATTCAACGAGTCATAAAAATGGTTGACTACACTGCGCCGCGACTCGTCATCGAAGTAGATCAGGACGTTTCTGCAAAACACGAAATCGTACCCTCGCATCGCCTTCATCTGCTTCGCGTCGTGCAGATTTAGTTTTTCGACGCGCACCAGGCTTGCGGTTTCCGGATTGATGCGGAAGCCAGTGACCGACGGTATGAGATGTTTGCTGTAGACGGTCGGAACGCCTTTGACCGAGCGCTCGCCATAGACCGCATTGCGGGCCAGTTTCAGCACGTTCTCATCGATGTCGGTGGCCACGATCTTGATATCCCAGTTCCTGGAATCGGGAAACACTTCGCGGATGATGATGGCAAGCGTGTAGGCCTCCTCGCCCGAGGAGCAGCCCGCGCACCAGAGGCGGATGCGTCGATCTGTGGTTTTCTGCTTCGCGGCAATCAGTTCGGGAAGACAAACATCGGCAAAGCCCGCCAGTTGCTCAAATTCGCGAAACATATAAGTTTCGTTGGTGGTAATCAGGTTCGCCAGCGCCTGCATCTCGTCGCCATTGGCATCGCAATACCCGAGCTGGAAGAGATATTCGTCGGCGTCTTTGAGGCCGAGCTCGGCGATTCTTTGCTCCACGCGCTTGTTGAGAAAGTAGGTTTTCTTTTCGTCGAATTGCAGCCCCAGCTTCTTGTAGATGAGCTTGCTCAGTTTGGAGAATTGCTCGGCGGTGAGTTCCATCGCGGGCGCCTCCTGAGAAGTTCTTCCAGTTCCTCGCCGATCTCGGGATCGCTCTCCATCGACTGCAGGGAATGCAACGCAGCATCGATGGCAGGATCGGAAGAGTTCGCGAGCGATTCGACCGCCGCCATGCACAGCGTCCGGTCGGGGGAGTGGATGTAGGGCAGCACTACCAGCGCAACGCGGCTCGAACCAGTAAAGTGCCCCAGCAGACGGAGAAGATGAAAGGACACGACCGCGTCCAGCTCCGGCTTGAGAAGGCCGCAGAGTGCTGCCTCACAAAAGGAGTTCAATTGCGACACGCTGTGGCGCAGCGCGATGTTGGTGAGCGCGTCGATGGCAGCTTCGTGAACAAATGCCCCCTTTTCTTCGATCGTCCGGCAAATCTCTTCGATCGATTCGGGGCCGGCGGTGTGGCCGAGCAGCTTCAGGAAAGGCAGCAAATAGATCCCCGGCACCTCCGCGAGGTTGGGGTATTTTGTGCGGAGCGCGTCGAGCGTTTGCCGGTTTCCGATGACCGCGAGCGCTTCCAGGGACGCGCACACGGCCATCGGCTGTGAGTTCTCCAATGCGATCGCGAGCACCTGCGTAGCCAGCCCAGCCCGCCGCCTCGAACCGATGTTCTCGATGGTGGTGATGACGACGTTGATGTCTTCGTCCTTCAAGGCTGCCAGGTAAAGGGCGTCGGGAGCGCCAATGGTGGCTTCGCGCATGATGTCGACGGCGAACTTGCGGAGATCCTTGTCGTCGCTCCGTATCAGACGGTTGAGCCCTTCGATCACATCGCCAGCGCGGCGCTGCAGCATATCCGCAGCTTCGGCACGAACAAACGGATCGTCGTCTTTCAGCAACTCCATCATCGCCTCCACTGGATTCGATGTCCATATGTGCGAGAGCCCGCGGAGAATCGCCTCCTTGACCGCACGCGATCCTTCTTTACGGAGCTGCGCCACCAGAACGTCCGCAGCTCCTGAATCGCCCGATTCGCCAAT
This sequence comes from Acidobacteriaceae bacterium, assembly GCA_003165855.1. Taxonomy (GTDB): domain Bacteria; phylum Acidobacteriota; class Terriglobia; order Terriglobales; family Acidobacteriaceae; genus Sulfotelmatobacter. Next base: position 10,008 of record PMXH01000568.1, read on the forward strand.
CTCCTGCGCGGCCGAACGCCGCTCGGCCGCTTCCGGAGCGCTGAACGCGTCGATTAGTTTGCTATCAATCATGAACCTGCTCCCGGATGCGCAGCTTTCCTCTGCATAGACCCTCCCACAGTTTTGGACGCGAGAATGCGAACGATCCGGTCCGCGATTTCCCAGCTCGGCAGCACGATCTCCGCGCCACCCCGCTTGATGGCTTGATAAGGCATGCCGAAAACGACGCAACTTTCTTCCGACTCGGCCAGCGTGACGCCACCGGCCTCGCGGATCTTGACCATCTGATCGGCGCCGTCGTCCCCGATGCCGGTCATCAGCACTCCGATGGTCCGGCGTCCATAAATTGCCAGGACAGAATCCATCATCACGCCGACTCCTGGCACGAACAGCGTCTTCGGCTGGCTCGGCCGGCGCAGCACGACCTCCCCGCTGAGTTTGCGGTAGGGACACAGATGAAGATTGTTGCCGGCTACATAGCAACATCCGGCCCGTACAGGCGCCCCAGTTTCCGCCTCGACCACTTCGATGGCGCACTCCTTCTGGAGCCGGGAAACGTATGTCGGGATGAATGCTGCCGGCATGTGTTGCACCAGAAAAAGCGCCGCCGGAAGAGCGGCCGGTAAGCCGGGGAGAAAGGTGCTGATGGTGGCGGGGCCGCCAGTCGAGATTCCAATGGCGATGGCCCGCATTTCGTTCGACGGCAGGTTCGCGGGGCGGATTTCGGGCGGCCGCGCAGCTTGTGGAGGCGGCGATGCCGCCTTCGGACGGGGACGCTTGGGAACGCCCGACGCTGCCGCAGCGCGGATCTTGGCAATCAGATCCTCGGCAATCGCATCAAGATGTGCGGAGACTGTGCCGTCCGGCTTCCCGACGAAATCAAAGGCTCCCAGCGCCAGGCATTCGAAGGTTTCGACCGCGCCCTGCTGGGTCAACGAACTCAGCATGATTACGGGGCAGATCTTTTCCGCCAGAATCATCTGCATGGCGCTGATGCCATCGAGCTTCGGCATATTGATGTCCATGGTCACGACATCGGGTTTCAACTGCATCGTTTTTTGGACTGCGTCTTCGCCATCTCTTGCGGTCCCCGCCACCACAATGTCAGGCGCCTTGCCCAGGAGCCGGCTGATCAGATTCCGCATTAACGCGGAATCGTCTGCGACTAGAACGCGAATTGTAGTTTTCATGGGCTCAGACCAAATGTTCGTCGATGGTCGTTGGCCGTTGGCCGTTCGCGAGCCCTGCTTGCCAACGGCGAACGACCGACGGCCGGTCTAGGCGTGCGCCGCGAGCGTCGCCAGTTCGCTCTGCTCTCCGCGCGTGAGTACCTTCCCTACATCCAACAGCACGATCATTCGTTTTCCGTCCTCGACTTTGCCGATGCCGGAGATGAACTGCCCATCGACTCCATTCGAGATACTGGCCGGGGGCGGTGCGATGTTGCGCGAGGAGATGCTCAGAACCTGCTTTACCGAGTCGACGACCAGACCCGTTTTCGCGCCGCCGAGATCGACGATGATGACCCGCGTGTGATCGTCGGAGGCTTTCGCCTCCAGCGCAAAGAGCGTTCGCGTGCTGAGCACCGGAATGACTTCACCACGCAGGTTAGTGACACCCTCGACAAACTTTGGCGCCTTGGGAGTTTGCGTGATTTTCGACAGCCGGTCAATTTCTTGAATTCGGGCAATCGGAATGCCATACTCTTCCTGGCCGAGCAGGAAGGTTACCAGTTGCACTTCTTCCTCCTGAGCATTCTCTTCTTCTTTCTTGCCGCCGGGTTTGGTCTCTTCCGGAGCGGTCGGAACAGCCACGGCCACGGCCGCGTCCTTTCCGACCTCGGCGATTTTTGCCAGCACTTGATGATCCAGCAGGCTGCCGGTTGCCAGAAGCAGAATGAGCCGGTCTCCCTTATCCAGCTTGGCAATCCCCGAAAGGCCGACGCCGTGTTCGTGCGCAACGTTGGGCGGGGCCTCGATCGCGTCATCCTGAACCCCCAATACTTCGTTTACATGATCGACGACCAGCCCGAGCTGGAACCCATTCGAATCGACCACGATGATGCGCTGGTCCTCGTGAATGCTGCCCTGCACCTGTTCTTCAAATGTATGCAGCGCCGCGACGATCGCCTTCGCCGAACTTAAGATGTCTTTGCTAAGCGCGTCCGTTCCTTTGGCATCGTGACCGGCGGCACCAGTAGCCTGCTTGGTTACGTGTTCATTCAATCCCCGCACCTGGGCAAGGGTCTCGGTGAGCGACTGGCTCGAACTATTGAAAGCCGAGAGCCAAGCGCGAAGCTGTTCGGCCGCTGCCGTTACTTTGTGCAGATCCACATTCTCGCCGGATCCGCTCTGCGCCAGCCAGGCTTCGTATTCTGTCGAAGCCAAGCGGCAGGCAGCGACCAGGTCGACTGCGAACGAGGTCTGCCGCAGAAGGCGGCGCAGATCGACGATGGGAAGAATCTGCCCCCGCACCGTCAACACGCCCAGCAGATGCTCGGGTGCACCGGGCACTTCTTTCGGCGTTTGCACCCGCAGGATCTCGCGGACATGCTCCATGGGAAAAGCAAATTCTTCCCGGCCGATTTGGAAACTNNAGCGCTTCCGCGATGGCATCGCCATCGCCATTCGCGCCGCCAAGAGTGCAGACCCGGCGCGCATCCAGGGCAATGATGATTCGAGCGCCGTTGTCCAGCTTCACTACGCCGTCAATGTAGTCAGCGGTATCGTTCCGGATGGCGGCGGGAGGCGCCTCGAATTCGTTCCGGCCTACTCGCGTAACCTGTCGCACGCCATCCACCAGCAAGCCCGTTTGNNACCGACATGATGTCGAAGCCGAACTCCTCGTCCTTGAGCAAGAAAGTGACCAGTTGAGTTCCGTCCGCTCCCGCTTTGACGGCGGTCGATTTCACCGTTTCCGTAGCCATCGCAATCCTCCCCGCGTCCGGCATTGCCGGACCATGATTTTGCGAACCATGATCTTTACGAACCATTCGCTTGGTCATGGCCCTTATCCGTGCTGGAGTTCGTCGGCTTGGGCTGCGATTTCTTCGACCGCCTGCAGAATCTCCTGCGCGGCCTTCAGTCCCTGTTCGGCGGCAGTGGCGGACTCGGTGCTGGCGCGATTCATCTCCTCGGAAGCGGTTGCGATCTGCTCGCTGGCCTTGGACGCCTGCTGTAGCGCGTTCACTGCCACATCCGATCCCTTCGCGATGACATTGACGCCCAGCTGAACTTCCTTGATGTCCTTTGCCATCCGCTCCAGGTTGCTGGTAGAGACCTTGGCCCGCTCGGCCTCTTCCTTGGCCTTGATGCCGGCGCCTTCAATGTCGGTGACGACTTTCGTGATCTGGCCCTGAATACTCTTGACCAGATCCTTGATGCGGTCGGCATTCTCGCTGCTCTCGTTGGCCAGCGAGCGGATATCCGCGGCGACCACCGAGAAGCCTCGCCCAAACTCACCCGCGCGCGCCGCTTCTACGTTGCCGTTAACCGCTAACATGCGGGTTTGTACCGTCACCATCACGATGGCATCCACGATTTTGTCGATGCGCCGCGTCCGCTCTTCCAGTTCGAGAACATTCTTTGCCGACCCCAGCGACATCTGAGCCGCCTGCCCAATATTGACGATCATCGAGTCCAGCGCTTCTTTGTTGGTCGTCAGCAAGGTGGAGACGGCCGTGCATTTCTCGCCACTGGTCGTGGCCTTTGCTCCCATGTCCTTGGCCGCGTGTTCCAGCTTGGTGCCCAATGCCATGGCGGTCTCGCAGGCTTTGGAAGAAACCTGTGCCGCGCGGCTGATTTCCTCAATCGCGGCGGAGATCTGCCCCGAAGCGCTCTTCACTTCTTCCGCGTTGGCGGAAAGTTCTTCCGCGGCCGCCGCCAATTCTTCAGCAGATTTCTGTGCGCTGGTCGAGGTTTTTAATTTCTCGGCCAACTGGGCGAGGCTGTTGGAGGCGTCGTTCATTTCCGTGTAGGCCCGGCCCTGCTCCTGCACCGCTTTTTGCGATTCCATCACCGCGGTACTCGATTCCTCCGCGGCCTTGGCGATCTGTTGGGCGCCCACCAGGTACTCCTTGGCGCCCGCCAGCGCGGTGACGGCGTTGGTGACAATCGCTTTGCAGCCCTCGCGCATATCCGCCAAATCCGTCTCCACACGCGCCAGCGCTTCCGTGATCGCTTTCGCCTTCTCCACCTCTTCCAGACCTTTCTTTCCGGCGGTCTGGGCATCTACGGCTACGACCTTCACCTGGCCCTGGATCTCGTTCACCACTTCCTGGATTCCGCGAGCGCTCTTCTCGCTCATCTCCGCCAGATTGCGCACTTCATCCGCCACCACGGCAAATCCCTTGCCATGCTCACCAGCGCGTGCTGCCTCAATCGCGGCATTCAGCGCCAGCAGGTTCGTCTGGTCGGCGATGCGCGCGACGGCATGAACGATCTTGCCAATCTCCTCCGACTGCCGTTCCAATTCGGCAATCATTTTGGCGGAGTCAAAATTTGCCTGCGCCGCATCGCTTACACCTTTGATTAAAGTCTTGATGTCTACAGATGTGCTGCGGCTCAGCCCGTAGAGGCTATCCACCAGGGTTAACGATCCTGCCGCCTGGGTATTCGCCTCGTCCGATGCCTTTTCGATCTGATTGATCGCAGCCCGAGATTCCTCCGCTGCTGCCCCTGCTTCTTCCGCTCCGGCAGCGATGGTCTGCATCGACTTCCCGAGTTCCTCAACCGTACTGGTCGCCTGGTTGATGGCGCTGGCTACCTGCTCGGTCGCGGTGGAAAGTTTTTCGGCAACCGCCTGAGCGCGCGCTAGCGTGCGCGCGCGTGTCTTGTCTTCGGCGATCTTCTTGCTCTCCAGACGACTCGATCCATTGTCTGCGGAGGCAACGCTATGCTGTTCCTGCGCGGGACTCGCCGTTCTTGGCGCGGCCATCCTCTTCATCCCCGCCGCTGGCGAAGCTGTCCCATGACCATTCGTCTCGTTTGCCTGTTCTAGAATCTCACTCATTGCCTGCGACTCCTCTCGCCTCTGGTCCTAAATCGGCATTCCGTCTGCGTTCTTTAGCTCCAATTGGCCATGCCCATTTGTTCGCAATCCGGAAGGATTAGAAGTACGAACAAGAACCATTACGGGAAAGATGCGCAAACCCGGATGGCCCGGTTTTTACGGTCGTATCGCTGGAGCCGCAACCTGCGCGAGGTTCTCTGGAGCGGATCGGGGTCTTTCTCGGCGAGATTCTACAATCCGGGCGTCACGACCTCATTCCATCCAACCAACCGCGATACAACTTCCTGCCTCGTCAGCAGGAAGGCAACCCGATGAATTGGGTCAGCCAGCGGACCAAGAGCGACTACCGGGCGATAGTAATGACGCCCAAGCAGGCGTTCGAGGTTCTTCTGAATATTCCGGAGCCGAGACGCACGCTCACGCTGAGCGACGCGGCGACTGCTCTGCGAGTAGCGGAACTGTTGGGCCTGATGTGGAAGGATCTCGACTTCGATGGGTTGGTGGTTTACGTGAGACGAGCTTATGTCTGGGGAAGATTCAAAGAGCCGAAAGCGTCGAAGGCTCCCGTTTCATAAGAATGATGGTGGCCAGGGAC
>PMXH01000224.1 GCA_003165855.1 Acidobacteriaceae bacterium
ATTCAGGAAGATCTGCGGCGGCGGGATTTTACCGTGAACGCCATGGCGCTGTCGCTGAACGAAGGATCGCGGGGGCTGCTGCTCGATCCGTTTAACGGCGTGGCTGACATTGAGGCGAAGTTGCTGCGGGTGCTGCACAACTATTCCTTTGTGGAGGATCCTTCAAGGCTGATTCGGGCTACGCGTTTTGCGGCACGCTTCCATTGGCCGATGGAAGAGCGCACGCAGCAGCGCTACGACTCGGCAAAGGAAAATAAATACATCGAGCACATCGCGCGCAGCGCGGTGGGGCATGAGATCTCGCAACTGGCGCACGAAGACGATCCGCTGAATGTGGTGCGCGCTCTAGAGAAAGAAGACTGGCTGAAAGTGCTGCATCCGCACTGGACCACGGCCAAGGTGGACACCAACGGACTCGCACAATTGATGAAGACGCGGCAGCAAATGGTGGACCTGGGCTATACCGTGGATCCGTCGCCGGCGGTGATGCACTTCCTAACGGCGCGGCTGGCTGACAAAGACATCTCCGATCTGAAGCGGCAGATTCCTCGCAAGGATTTGATTGAGGCCTGGCGCGACATCGAGGACCACGCCAAGCAGCTGGCGAAACGGCTGACGGGGAAAGAAGCGGCAACGCCGTCGCGGACGTGGAATCTATTGTCTGCGGCGCGGCCGGAGATGGTTCTGTTTCTGGCCGTAACGGCGCGGCATCAAACCGTGGCGGGGAAGGTCAAGAACTTCCTGACCAAGTGGCGGCAGGTGCAGCAGCGCATACCGCTGCCGGAGATGACGGAGTTGCTGATCACGCCGCAGTTGCCGGAATATCCGAAGATTGCGCGCGACGTGTTCATGCTGCTGCTCGACGGGAAATTGCGCTCTCACACGGAGACTTTGAAGTTCCTAAAGCCTTTTGCGCCGCCTCCTCCGCCACCGCCGCCGCCACCCAGGCGCGGGCGCGGAGCCAAAGCGGTCGCTGCGGCGGTGCCTGCCGCGGCGGTACCGGGAAAGAAGGGCGAAGTGGTGAAAGGCAAAGGAAAAGGCGCAGCTGTTGCCGCCCCAGTTGCGGCGGTTCCCGTGGCTAAGGTAGTAGAAGTTAAATCGAAACCGGAAGCTAAGGCGAAGCCCGCCAAAGCCGCGCCCAAGCCCGCCTCTAAGCCAGTCGCGAAACATCCTGTGAAGAAGCCGGCTCCGAAAAAGGCTGCTCCGAAAAAGACCAAGGGCAAGAAGCGGTAGGTTCCCGGCAATCTAAACTCGGCTCCTCGGTGCTTGCCCTAATTCGTCTTAGGGCAGGTACTAATTTCTGGATTTCCCGACTTGAATCCGGCATATAATTGTAAGTATGCATCGACCGCTTCTTGTTACGGCGCTCGTGCTCTTATTGGCGTCTGTGCCGTTGTGGGCGCAGCACGGCGGAGGCCATGCTTCCGCTGGCGGCCATGGTGGGTTTGCTGCGCACGGGTCTGCCGGACATTCGTATTCGGGCGGCGCTCGGGCTTTGAGTGGGACACGCTCTGGTTTCGCAGCCCGTCCGTCAGTGCGGGGCTCCGCTCCCCGGCAGTCACTCTCCGCGCGTGGTTTCAACCATTCTGGGGGCCTGCGAATCCGAACCTACCGTTCACGAAATAACTGCTTAGGCTACGGATGCCGCGGCGCCTACGGATATCCGTGGGGTTTCGATCCCTACTGGTGGGATTCTGGCTCGTCCTATGACCAGGACAAGCAAAATCAGATTGGCTTGGCGAACGAGATGGACCAGCAGAGCCTCGACCAGCAGAGGATGCGTGAGCAAGACGATCAAGATCTGTATGCGAGATCGGCGCCTCCGCCACCACGCGAAGCGGAGCGCACGGAAGCCGCGCCGGCCACGGTGCTGGTGTTCCGCGATCAACGCAAGCGGGAAGTGCAGAATTACGCCATCGTAGGGCAGACGCTGTGGAACTTCGCTCCGCAGCATACGGAGAAGATTCCGCTCTCTGATCTTGACCTTCCGGCCACGACCAAAGCCAACGATGAGCGCGGTGTGGATTTCCGTCTGCCCGGCGCGCATGAGGGCCAGTAGGGTCTCGCCCCCGCGCCTCGGCCGTCCTTGCGGATTGCCGGTCCGCCAAACGACGTACCCGAGTGGTTGTTAATCCGACGTGCGGTACACTTATCGCGACATGAAGCTTTCCTCGGGTTCCAGGCTGGCCTTATTCGTGCTCTGCGTCCCTGTGATGGTGCGCGCTCGCGCCCAAGTAACTGTTGGGTTCGAGGAACCGCACAACCGACTGACCATGAGCGTGCCTGGCGAACCAGCCGCGTTGCAGATCGACCTCCTCCATCTGAAACTCGAACAAAACCAACTGGACGGAAGCGCTACTCGCAGAAAAGTGCAGGCGTCGGATGCACATGGTTGGGAAATCTCGGCCTTTCTGTATCCGCTCGATAAAAGGCAGGCCGCAGCGGAATTGAACGAGCGAACATTCCTGGATCTTCGGAGGGCCGCGGCAGACAATGGATTCAAGATTGAAGCAATGAAAACGTTCGAGCGCGGAGATTTTTCAATGCGCGAATACGTAATTCCCGAGTTTCACGGGCAGCCGATACGTCAACAAAATGTGTTCGGCTACGCCACCAGCGGCGACCTGGGAGTTGATTTTCACATTTCGAAGATTTCCTATTCGGCCGCTGACGACAAGTTTTTCGATTCGCTGATTAGCGGTCTCCACCTCATCCAGGATTACAAACCCGACAGCGCTACCGAATTCGGCTACGGAAGCATTTACTATCTGCATCAGGATTGGACGAAGGCAGCGTTGCATTATGAACGGTCGCTACAGCTTGAAAGACAGAAGCGCGCCTTGAGCCAAACGCAATGGAATGTCCTGGTGGACAACTTGGGTATGGCCTATGGCATGTCGGGCGAAATACCCAAGGCGAAGGCGACCTTCGAATATGGGACACAAGAGAACCCTACCTATCCTATGTTTCGTTACAATTTGGCCTGCGCGGATTCGGAAACGGGTGACCTTGACGGCGCGCTCGATCAGCTAAAATTGGCCTTCCAGTATAAGTCCAACTCTAACCCAAACGAGAGCGTGCCCGACCCCGCCAAGGATGATTCATTCAAACGCTATTTGAGCGATCCGAGATTCACCACACTCACAAAGGAACTGTGTCCAAACAGCGTCCGGACGCGGGACGGATGGGTTTGCCGATAGGCTTATTGCGGCGGATTCTGGGACTGGCTAAATCAATTGGCGCAGAAACCCACACGCTGTGAATAACTCAGCTCTTGCGCGTCTCGCCTTTCTCACTAGAATGGTGACAACTACCGTAAAATCAAACTGAGCCCTATGCCCCAATTCGTCCACCTGCACCTGCATACTGACTATTCTTTGCTCGATGGCGCCTGCGACGTTGAAAAGCTTTGCCAGCGCGTGAAAGAGCTGGGGATGCCCGCCGTGGCCATGACCGATCATGGAAACATTTTTGGCGCGGTCCACTTTGTGAACGCGGCGAATCATGAGGGCGTGAAGCCGATCATCGGGTGCGAACTTTACATCTGCAAGAAAGACGACCACAACATCGAGCGCACGCCGCCCGAAGGTGACGGCTACAACCATCTGCTGGTGCTGGCGGAGAATGAAGAAGGCTACCGCAACCTGGTGAAGATTACCTCAGAAGCCTCGTTGCATGGCTTCTATTACAAGCCACGTGTGAGCAAGAGATTTCTGGCGGAGCATTCGCGCGGGTTGATCGGGCTTTCGGGATGCTTGAAGGGCGAGGTCGCCGAGCGCTTGACGGAAGGGAATTACGATGCCGCTCGATCGGCAGCAGGAAATCTACGGGACATTTTCGGCAAGGACAATTTTTATCTTGAGATTCAGGATCAAGGGCTGGCGATGGAGCACAAAATCCATCCCGGCCTGTTCCAGTTAGAAAAGGATCTCGGGCTGCCGATGGTTGCGACCAACGACAGCCATTACCTGTGCGAGGACGACGCGCACGCTCAGGACGTGATGCTGTGCATTCAGACGGGCAAGTCGATTCACGACACGGCGCGGATGAAATTTGACGGGACACAGTTCTTCGTCAAGAGCCACGACGAGATGTACCGCGTGTTCAAGGATTCGCCCGAGGTTTTGACGCGGACGCTCGACATCGCCGAGCGCTGCAGCATGCGTCTGGAGAAAATAGCCACGCCGTTTCCGAAGTTCGATGTGCCTCCGGGCTACACCATTGACAGTTATTTTGTGCACGTTTCGCGGGAGGGATTCGCGCGACGAATGGCTGCATTGCGCCCACTGCAAGAGCTGGGCAAGTTGAAGCATCCGATTTCGGATTACGAGCAACGGCTGGAGCGGGAACTGGCGATCATCCAGCAGATGAAGTTCCCGGGATATTTCCTGATCGTGTGGGACTTCATCCGCTACGCCAAAGAACACGATATTCCAGTGGGACCGGGACGCGGATCGGCGGCTGGATCGCTGGTTTCCTATGCGCTCGGCATCACCGATATCGATCCGTTGCAGCACGAGTTGCTGTTTGAGCGGTTTCTGAATCCGGAACGCGTTTCCATGCCGGATATCGATATC
>PMXH01000582.1 GCA_003165855.1 Acidobacteriaceae bacterium
CGCGGACAAGAGTGTCCGCGCTACACGCGCCCTACTCTTCCTCTTCCTTAACCTCGCCCCTCTCCGCCTTTGCCTTCTCGATGATCTTGTCCTGCAACTGTTGCGGGACGGTGTCATAGTGGTGCATTTCCATCGAGAAGCTGCCGCGGCCCTGCGTCATCGAGGTTAGATCGGCGCCGTAGGTCAGCATCTCGGCCATGGGCACCTCGGCCTTCACGATCGTGTTGCCAGCCTTGTTGTCCATGCCCTGGATGCGTCCCCGCCGGCTGTTCAAATCGCCCATGATCGAGCCCGCAAAGTCGTCCGGAATCGTGATCTCGACCGACATTACCGGCTCCAGGATCGTCGGTTTAGCCTGTTCCATCGCTTTTCTAAATGCGATGCGCCCCGCCATCTGGAACGACATGTCGTTCGAATCCACATCGTGATACGAACCGTCATACAGAATCACGCGGAAATCCACCACCGGAAATCCCGCCAGATACCCGCGCGCCGCCGCGTCCTTGATTCCTTTTTCGATGGCGGGAATATAGTTCTTCGGAATCGCTCCCCCGAAAATATCGTTCACAAACTCAAACTGCCCGCCTCGCGCCATCGGCTCCATCTTGATCTTGCAATCGCCGTACTGCCCGTGTCCGCCAGTCTGCTTCTTGTGCCGCCCCTGCACATCGGCCTTCCCGCGAATGGTCTCGCGATACGGCACCTTCGGCGCTTTCAAAACCACTTCCGTGTGATAGCGCTTCTTCAGCTTCGCCACCACCACTTCAATGTGCTGCTGTCCCGTGCCCGCGATCAGAAACTCCTGCGTCTGCGCATCCCGAAAGAATCGCAGCATGGCATCTTCTTCCATCAGCTTATGAATCCCCGGCCCCAGCTTGTCTTCATCCGCACGGCTCTTCGGCTCGATGGCAAACGTGATCGCCGGCTCCGGCAGCTTCACTCGCGGATAAAGAATCGGCGCAGCTTTGTCTCCCAGCGTGTCCCCCGTGAGCGTGTCTTTCAATTTCGCAACCGCGCCAATATCTCCCGCATGCAGCTCCGTCACCGGCACCGCCGTCTTCCCCTGCGAGATGGAAAGATGCGACAGCTTCTCCACCGATCCTCGTGAAAAGTTCTGCACCGTGGATTCGTTCTTCAGCACCCCGGAGAAAACCTTGAAATAAGAAATCCTTCCCGCAAACGCGTCCGAAACCGTCTTGAACACATACAGCGACACCGGCTCCGCATCCGTCTCATGCCGCTTCGGCGCATCCCCGTTTCCCGAAGCCGCCGGCTCGCCCTGTATCCACTCATGCTCGGACGGCGCCGGCGTGTAGTCCACAATGAAATCCATCACCCGGTCCGCCCCAATGTTCCCCAGCCCGGAAGAAAAAATCACCGGAAAGAGTCGATCTTCGCGAATCGCGTTGTGCAGCGCCGGAATCAGATCTTCTTCCCCCAGCGTCCCTGCTTCGAAAAACTTCTCCATCAGTTTGTCATCGCCTTCAGCCACCAGCTCCACCAGTTGCTCGTGCGATTCCTGCACCTGCGCTCTCATGCTGGCCGGGATTTCCGTCTCCTTGCCTTTTCCATTCCCGCCCAGCTCATAGGTGTAAGCCTTCATGCGCACCAGGTCGACCACGCCCGTCAAACTCTTTTCGCTCCCAATGGGCAGCTCAATCGGGATCACATTCCGCCCAAAGGCGTTAATCAGCGACTCCAGCACGCGCTCCGCATTGGCCCGGTCGCGGTCCATGCGGTTCACCACAATCAGCCGCGGAGTCTTGTACTCGTCGCAATCCTTCCACACCCGTTGCGTCACCACTTCCACGCCGGCCACGCCGTCCACCACTACGATCGCCGCATCCACCACCGGCAGCACCATCCTGGCCTCGTGAACAAACATGTTGAACCCGGGCGTATCGATCACGTTGATCTTCGTCTTCCCCCACTCCACGTACGCCGCCGACCCCGCAATCGACATCTGGCGCGCGATCTCTTCCTCGTCGTAATCGGTCGTTGACGACCCGTCATCCACCCGCCCCAGCCGCGGCGTTGCCCCCGCCGTGTACAACATGGCCGAGAGCAGCGTAGTCTTCCCCGCGTGCCCATGTCCCACAATCGCTACATTACGAATGTTTTCTCCGGTATAAATCTTCACGAGTAGGCTCCTTCGCAGGCGTGGAAAGAGAGAAGGCCCTTATGAGGATTAGCGCAATACAGGCCAGCCCGACATCCCCTGCCAAAACTCCCGATGCTACCACGCGGGCAGCGGAAGCCTCAACCTGCGCTATCTTTAGTCTGGCGTCATCCCGAAGTCCCGCGTNNCAGCGGGACGAGGGATCTCCCGTGAGCACACCGCCGTTCGGACCGAGCACCACGACCGACACGTGGATAGTGGGTCAGTTTGATTTCCACAGTTAAACGATGGTCATTACGGCGGTGCTGTTCTTGGAGAGCTGAGCATGAGTCCGCTCGATGGTCTCGGCGTCGGCGTCCTTTGCTCGGAAATACTGCTCTGCTTCTTTCCAGTTGATGAATCGAAGCGCGGGAACCATCTTCGTATTTCCCGTTCGTGGATTGATCTCGATTGCCATGCCAAACTGCGAAATATCTACCACCAGAATGGTGTGATTTAAGGAGTGGAGCAAAAACCGATGCTTCATAAGTTACGAGACCCGTTCTCTGAGTGCCTTCAGGATAAGCCCCTTGTCAATTCGCTTCGTAGCGGAAATGAGACTCGCCAACCACCGATCCCGTGCAAAGCGGCGCCCGCCGGTGTATCATCCCTCCGCATGCTGGGCAACCGCACCAACGAGCAGTGGATCGTGCAGTACGCCTCCAGCCATCAGCATCCCGTGAACCGCGCCTGCCACACTCTGGGCATTCCNNCTGTGGCCCTACGCGCTCGCTCTTTTTCTCCTGGGATGGATTTTCCAATTCATCGGCCATGCCTTCGAAGGCAAGCCGCCAGAGTTTTTCAGCGACTGGCGTTTCCTGTTCGTCGGCGTCCGCTGGTGGTGGGCCAAGATCCACGGCAAAGCTTGATTTTTTGATCTTGGAACGCTCGAGATCCTGGAACGCTGGTCGTATGAAATGGAAGTCCGCACGACCGTGGAAGAGCGGCGCTTGAGCGCCGCGTAAGGTAGTTTAGGAGTCCCGGGCTTTAGCCCCGGTGGTCGTGGTGGCAGAAGTTTCCCAAAGTTCGATTCGCAACCTTACTCAAATCCGCATCATCGAAGAGACCACCGCATGTTCCCTCAACTCGCCCGCTTCACCGACCTCGGCATCCTGCTCCAGCGCCTCATGGTCGGCCTGGTCTTTGTCACCAGCGGCTACAGTCATCTAAAGAACTCCGCCGCCCGCGCCAAGGACATCGGCATGTCCAAGCCCTTTACCATCTTCCTCGGTGCCGCCGAAGTCGCTGGCGCCCTCGGTGTGGCCTTCGGAGTCCTCACCCAACTCGCCGCCTTCGGCCTCATCCTCATCATGCTCGGGGCCATTCAGAAAAAGATTTTCGCCTGGCACACCGGCTTCTGGGGCGAGAAAGCCTCTGGCTGGCATTACGACCTGATGTTTATCCTGATGAACCTGATCATCGCCTTCACCAACGGCGGAGCCTACGTCTTGCTGCGATAACCGCCTTGCCCGCCGGTAGTGGTGCAGTTTGAACACCAGCGGGCCGAGGGATCTCCCGCTAGCACACTGCCGTGCGGGCCAAACTGCACCCCTTTGCTTGCGCCCATTCGCGAATCTGTTCTATGCTAGCCCCACCTCGGGGTTCTGATTCGCACAGAAAGCATGCATCGCCTGACTTCCAGATTGTTGCTGTTCTTCGCCCTCGTGGGAAATCTCGCCCCGCTGGCCCTGGCGGCCGCCGCGGCTGCCCCGCCGCATGCCTGCTGCCTCCGCAAGGGACTCCATCGCTGCCACGATTCGCTGACCTCAGAGACCGGACAGCTCGTCATCCGCGATTCCAGTTGCTGCAACCACGATTGTTGTCAATCGACCGTCTCAGCCCGCTGGGCTCACCCCCAGTCGCATGCGGCGTCTTTTTTCTTGCAACCCGCCAATGCGCGCGTCGCCGCATCCCAATCGCACTCCCCAGCCACCGCTTCCGCCAGTTTCCAATCCACCCGCGCCCCGCCTGCCTCCTGAAGCTGTCTCCAGCTCAAGCTAATTTTATTTGTTGAACGCATGCGTGCATTTGTCGGCGGGACTTCCCGCCATGCTCGCTCTCACCCGGTCCGCATAGGGGAAAGATGTCCCACAAGAAGAACATCGTCATGCTGGCATTGCTGCTGATCAGCCTTCCTGCCTTCGCCAACGTCTACGGCGCCATCCGCGGCGTCGTGCATGACCCGCAACATCGTCCCGTGCAGAACGCGATGGTAATGCTGAAAGCGAAATCGTCGGACTGGGCCAAGACCACCACCACCGACGCCAGCGGCGAATTCCAGTTCAACGCCGTGCCCCTCGGCGACTACTCCGTCACCGTCGCCAGCCAAGGCTTCGCCCAGACAGCACAGGACGTCACCGTCATCTCGGGAACCGTGCCAGTCGCTCACTTCCAATTGCAGTTGGCCTCCACGCAAGTACAGGTCACCGTTTCTGCGTCGCAGGCAGTCGTTTCCACGGACAGCGCCACTCCCGTCACGCTCGTCGACAGCCTCGACATCGCGCGCACTCCTGGCGCCGACCGCTCCAACAGCCTCGCCATGATCACCGACTACGTTCCCGGATCTTACGTGACCCACGACATGCTGCACATCCGCGGCGGTCACCAGACGCAGTGGCTGCTCGATGGCATTCCCGTCATCGACACTGCCATCGCGCAGAACGTCGGCCCGCAGTTCGACCCTAAAGACTTGGAATACGTTGAAGTCAATCGCGGCAGCTACGGCGCGGAGTTCGGCGACCGCACCTACGGCGTTTTCAACGTCGTGCCCCGCACCGGTTTCGAGCGCAACAACCAGGCCGAACTCGTCCTGAGCGCCGGCAATTTCTACCAGACCAATGACGCGCTCAGTTTCGGCAGCCACACCGAACGCTTCGCCTACTACGCCAGCGTCAACGCCAATCGCAGCAATCTCGGCTTGCAGACACCGGTTCCGCAGGTCGTTCACGATGCCGTCAACGGCATCGGCGGCTTCGGCTCCTTCATTTTCAATGTCGATCCCTCCAATCAACTCCGCCTCGTGACTTCTCTTCGTCGCGACTACTTCCAGGTGCCTTACGATCCCTTCCCCAACGACATCGAGAACGGATCGATCGCGGCCAACGGCTTCAGCCCGCAATACCCCAGCCTCGGCCTGCGCGATGGCGAACACGAAGCCGATGCCGGCGTTCTCTTCACCTGGGTTCACACTTTCAATTCGCATCTCATGACCACTGTGTCCCCCTTCTATCATTACAACAGCGGCGATTACGGCAGTAAGCCGGCCGACAACCCCGTCGCCAGCGCGGAAAACCGCAGCTCCACCTACGTCGGAGGTCAGTCCACCCTCGCCGCCAACTACAAGAAGAACGATCTACAGGTTGGATTCCTCAGCTTCTACCAGAGCGATACCCAATTCTTCGGAGCCGGCTTCAATCCGCTCAGCTACAATCCCGTCCCCACGCCCATCGCCGATTCCGAAAGCCCCACCGCCAACCTCGAAGCCTTCTACATCGACGACAAGTTCAAACCTTTTTCATGGCTGGTACTTTCCGCCGGCATGCGCCCCACCCATTTCTCCGAAGGCAACTTTGCGGCCGGCTCGACCGCGCAGCCTGTCTCCGAGTCCGCCATCAGCCCGCGTTTCGGCGCCACCGTCACCATCCCTCGTCTTCGTTGGACATTCCGCGCCTTCTATGGACACTACTACCAAGCCCCACCGATCGAAACCGTTTCCGGCCCGCTGCTGCAGTTCGTCCAGCAAAGCAACGTCGCCATCATCTCTCTCCCCGGCGAACGCGATGAAGAACATCAGTTCGGCATAACCATCCCTTACCGCGGATGGGTGCTCGACGCCGATAACTTCAAGACCGATGTCGCCAACTTTCTCGACCACAACAACATCGGCGCATCCAGCATCTTCTTCCCCATCACCATCCAGCACGCCGTGGTTCGCGGCTGGGAACTCACGCTCCGCTCTCCGCGCTTCGCTCACCGCGGCCAAGTGCACCTCGCCTACTCCAACCAGATCGCCGAGGGCAGCGGCACCATCACCGGCGGACTCACCAATTTCACGCTCTCTCCCGCGCTCACGCCCCTCGATCACGACCAGCGCAACACCCTCAACTTCGGCGGCGATGTCACTCTTCCCCGCCGCGCCTACGTTTCCACCAACGTTTACTACGGTTCCGGCTTCAGCAACGCGTTTCCCGGTCAGCCTTATCCCGGCAACTACTTGCCGCAGCACACCACGTTCGATCTTTCGCTCGGCAAGGATTTCGGCGAACGCTTCTCCGCGTCTCTGTCCGCGCTGAACGTTGCGAATCGCCGCGTCGAGTATGACAATAGCCTCACCTTCGGCGGCTTCCACTGGGACAACCCGCGCGAACTCTACGTCGAACTTCGCTATCGCTTCCACTATTGAAGCCGGAGATTTCATAACAAGAACGATCGGCGATAATGAAAAATAAAAGAAGACCGAATATGCCCCGCAAATTCAAGTCGGCTCTCTCATGCCCTGCGTTGTTCTCCCTCTGCGCCCTGTTAACTCTCTCCGCCGCCTGCAGCCGCGCCCCATCGCATCCGACCGCCGCCGCTGGCTCCTCCGCGAAACGTTATTCCCTCAAAGGAAAAGTCGTTTCCATCGACAAGAGCGCCGGAACCGCCAACATCGACAACGAGCCCATCCCCGGCTTCATGGACCCCATGGTCATGCCCTACACCTTCAAGCCGCCCACGCAAATCGATCAACTTCAGCCCGGCGACTCCATCACCGCCGATGTCGTCGTCGAGCCCGGCAAGTATTGGCTGGAGAACGTCAAAGTCACCGCCCATTCGGAAACGCCCGCCAGCAAGCCCACCGCGGCCATGCACATCCCCGCTCCCGGCGACGAAGTCCCTGACTTCCAACTCATCAATCAGAACGGCAAGCGCATCTCGCTGCATCAATATCGCGGCCAGACCCTGCTCCTCACTCTCATCTACACCCGCTGCCCCTTCCCCGATTTCTGCCCGCGCGTCAGCCACGAGTTCTCCACCATCGACCACCAGGTCCGCGCCGATCCCGCCCGCTACGGCAAGACTCACTTGCTCAGCATCAGCTTCGACCCCGCCCACGACACGCCCAAAGTTCTCCGCGCCTACGGTTTTTCCTGCGCCGGAACCAAAGATCCCGCACTCTTCACCCACTGGGAATTCTCCGCCATCCCCGCCTCGGAGCTACCTGACTTCGCCAACTATTTCGCCCTGACCTACCAGGAAGAAGGCGGACTCATCACCCACTCCCTCAGCACCGCCGTCATCTCTCCCAATGGCAAAATCTTCAAGTGGTATCACGGCGCAGACTGGCAAGCATTCGATCTGCTCGAAGACATCGCAGCCGCCGCGCACCCCGCCAGTTGACGGCGTACGAGCGAGCCGTGTCAGATAGATCTGCATTAATAAATTCGGGTTTTGATTCGTATCAGGGCACGGCTTAAGCCGCGCCGTAAGCAAAGCCTTGAGATCGGGGCTTTAGCCCCTGCGTCTTGGTTAAGAAAGAGAGCAGCCCATGAAGTACGTTCTAGTTCTACTCGCCGTCTTCGGGATCATCGTCTCCGCACTCGCCCTCCGCGAGCACTACCGCACCGAAGGCGACTCGCCCTGCAGCATCAACGAGCGTTGGGACTGCGGCATCGTCAATCACAGCCCCTACGCCGTGGTGAAAGGAACCGGCATTCCCGTCGCCATCCTCGGCATCGCCGGATACCTCCTCATCGGCGCGCTAGCCTGGCGCCGCGCCTATCGCCCGGTACTGCCCGCAGCCCTCGCCGGACTCGCCTACTCCCTCTACCTCGCGCACATCGAGGCCCACGTCCTCGGAGTCTGGTGCATCTACTGCGTCATCTCCCTCGGGATCATCTCGCTCATCACACTGCTGTCGCTGGGAGCGGCCGTCGCCTCGCTGCGCCGCATCTCATCCGATCGTCCCTAATAACGGTCTCGGGAAACGAGAAATGCCCATGTGGGGACGGGCGCATTCGCCCGTCCACCGAGCGCAGCCAGGCACCCCTGCAAAAAGATTCGTATCAAAGATTCGTACAGAAGATTCGTATCAGGTATGCCTTCAGGCATACCGAAAGCGNNACTCTATCGCCCGTATTCCGCCAGCTCACGTCGGCTCCTCCTCAGCAGACTCCACGCCTCCCTGTAACCCTCGTAACAGTAACTCTTTTTCTTAGTCGGCGGCACGACCGGGCTCAGCATGACGCAGCCGATTCGCCGCTCGCCCAGCACCCGCGACGCCGGGATCAGATACCACGCGTTCACCGGAATCACGTAGGCGGCGAACAGGTCAATTTGTTCCAAAGTGTAGTCTTGCTTCTTCTCGTGGTTTGGCGTTAGCTCACAGTAATAGCCATCCCCACGCCGGTA
>PMXH01000284.1 GCA_003165855.1 Acidobacteriaceae bacterium
CGCGGGCGCATCGCCTTCGAGCACAGCGCTGACGGCGGTGTAGGTCATGCGTTCGGCCGAACGGATCACGCCTTCGCTCAGCTCGTAGCCAACGATTTCGCCACGAGGGTCGATCCGCATTACGCATGAAAGTACGAGCCGGTCGAGGTGTGGTCGCAAGCTGCAAATATCGGTCGAGAGTTCGAGCGGCAGCATNNTGCGGCAGGTGAAACTTGCGGATGGTGATTTCGACATCGACACCGAAGTCGTCCTGTAGGCCGAGGATTTCGATGACGCGGCCGCGGGGACTTTGCGTGGGCGTGGGCCAGTCGGTGATTTCGACGTCAACTACCACGCCCTCGAGATCGTCCCATGTGGTGCGGTGGGCGGCTTCCTCGCCGAGTACGCGGTCCGGGGAATTCGCGACGCTCTTCTTTCGATTCACGGTGTCGCCTGTGGTATTGGTTTCCGGAAACTCCATGCCGGCCGGAATCACGACATCCATGGTGATTTTGCTGTCGATCGGTTTCACGGAATTATGGCGGGCGCCATAGTGGAAAATTCCGACGACCGTGGGANNGCGTTGCCGATGGCGTGGGGCGCGATAAAGATATCGCCAACAAGATGCGACTTGAGAGACGGACTCAGGGAACTGGCGTCGGGGATGACGAAGCCGAAGCCGTCGCGGTGCATGGAGAGGCGTCCGACGACCAGATTCTTGTCAGACTTGGCTGCGGCGGGCTGGGGCAGGGCGTAGCGATCGGAATTGAGCTGAATCAGTTCGCCGGCGGCGACCAGTTTCTGAAGATGCGCATCGAGTTCTCCGCGAGCGTCACCGTGTAGGCCGAGTTCGCGCACCAGTTGCTTGAATCCGGCCGTGCGCTTCGGTTGGCGGGCAATATGTTTCAGGATGGTCGAATCGGAGAGCATGAGGAATCGTCGTTGGTCGTTAGTCGTCGGTCGTTGGCCAAGGACCTTCAGCCGTCCATCTTAACTTAGCCGGGAGCCGCATGATTTCGCCAACGACCAAAGTCTAACGACCAACGACGGTTTCCTACCATGTGTCTCCACCGGCGCGCGGCGGCCACGCACCCAGCACGCGCCGGATCATCGCGATCTGGCCGGTGTGGTAGCTGTTGTGCGCGACCATTTGCCACAGGACAGCTTCGAGCGTTCCCGCGACCTTCTGGTCACCTTCACGCACGGTTTCGATCTGGCGCTGCATTTCTTCCGGGGAAGAATCCGCCAGAGTCGTGAAATCGGCGAGCAGGCTGGCAAAGCGCTTTCGCAGACGGTCCCAGTCCTGTGCGTCGGTGGGCGACGGCGCGGGCGGGAAGCTCTCCGAAGAATGCTCTGGATACGCCGGCCGCCCGCCGCGAATACGGCGCAGTTCGTAGTCCATCCAGTAGTTCATGTGGAAGACGAGTTGCCCGATGGAGTGCGGAAAACCTGCCGCGAGCCGTGCAGCCAGTTCGGCGGGAAGATCGTCGATGCAGGCGACGGGATCCGCGTGAGCGCCTTGGCCGTGGAGCAGTTCAGTAAGTGCGCGCGAAGACATGGAAATTTCGGGTCAGCGACTCGCGGAAAAGTATTTCTCCTCGAGAATCCTGCGGTGGTGCAGTTCATGCCCGGCGATGACGTAAGCCAGCGCGCGCACGCTCACTTCGTTCTTGTTGGCGATCCCACGCCGTTGCCACGCGACTTCGTCAAGATTACGCAACAGAGAAAGCGTGGCGCGGCGCACGGCAATGAACTCTTCGACCAGATCGGCGAGCGGACAATGCGCAAAGGGGCCGTTGCGCACATAATCGTCCTGCTCGAACCCTTCGAGCGGCGTGGCGTCGGCGCGCGAGATGCGGAGGGCGCGGTAGGCGAAGACGCGCTCCGTGTCGCAGACGTGGCCGAGGACTTCCTTGGCGCTCCATTTCTCCGGCGCATAGCGGAGGTTGCCGTCATCTTCATCGCGGCCAGAGAGCAACAACATCGTCCGGCGGCGTTGTTGGTCGAGCGTGTCGAGAATCTCGTTGCCCGGAATCAAGGAAATGTAGCGATCGTAGTAAGGCGCGTACTCGCCAGCCTGGGGCCGGGCGATAGTGAAGGTTGGAGGGGTGCTCACGGCGGCTTCTGGCATGTTCGTGCTCCTGCTAGGCTGGATTACGTCTTCGATAAATCTTCGATCCCAAGAGCATACTCCGAGGGGCTGTGGAACGGTGGCCAGGCGAGGTTTTTTTCGGGAATCCTTACACGGTGGACGCCCCAAATGGAGCTCCGTGAGGATGCGGTGCGACACGTGCCAAAGACACGAAAGTACGTACCAAGGTAGGAAACTCCTTTGAAAATAAAGCTTTTCCACAGCACTCACTTTGAGACAGGGGAGTACAATTTGATTTGGTCACGTAAGTGCGGCACGTGATCCCTAATCCCAACTAGGAAAGGAACTTTGTATCCATGTGGAAGCCGACGAATCAGCCTCAGACCCCCGGGCGACCAGCCGAGCCGGAGCGTCCAACCATGTCTACCCCGAGCGCGCCTGCAATTACCATGGCGAATGAACCCGCCGCTGCGCCGCGTCCGGCGGGCACCACCACTACCACGGCGGACCAGGCGACCATTGGCAAATCGCTGGTCATCAAGGGCGAGGTAACTGGATCGGAGTCGCTCTACATTGACGGCCGGGTGGAAGGCTCGATCAGCCTGGCGGGCAACCGCGTCACCATTGGGCGCAACGGAGTGGTCGCCGCCAACATCAATGCCCGCGAGATTGTCGTGCTGGGGAAAGTGCGTGGCAACCTCACTGCCAGCGACCGCGTGGATATCCGCAGCGACGGATCACTGACCGGCGATGTGGTGGCGGCGCGCATCTCGATTGAAGACGGCGCCTACTTTAAGGGCGGTATCGATATCCGCAAAGGCGGACAGCCCACCCAGCAGAAGCCCAACGGTAAGGATGAGAGCGCTATCGCGCCCGAACCCGCGGTGGTCGGGGCCAGAGCGTAGGTTTGATGTAGAGGCGTCTCGTCGGTCGGGGTGTCTTGCTAAAGATCAGCGGCGGAGTTCGCACAGAATGCGAATGTCCGCCGCTTTGTTGTTTCCGTCGCTATCACGGCGCGTGAACCGGTTTTCGAGTGCATACACCAGGGCTCGTTGACTCGCGATGTCCGCGTCCGTAAGATGAAGCGACCCTCGCCGCGCGTCTTCCCGCGCGGATTCGACAAAAATGATCGGCCAAACCATCTCCCATTACCGCATTGTGGAAAAGCTGGGCGGCGGCGGCATGGGTGTGGTTTATAAGGCCGAGGACACGGAGCTTGGCCGTTTTGTCGCGCTAAAATTCCTGCCCGATGAAATGTCGCGCGATCCGCAGGCTCTGGAACGTTTTCGGCGCGAGGCGCGGGCGGCGTCGGCGTTGAATCATCCGAATATTTGCACGATTTATGAAATCGGCAAATATGGCGAGCAGTCGTTTATCGCCATGGAATTCCTGGATGGGGTGACGCTGAAGCATCTCATCTCTGGAAAACCGCTCGCAAACGAAACAGTCTTATCACTGGCGATTGAAATAGCGGACGGATTGGACGCGGCGCACGCGCAGGGCATCGTCCACCGTGACATCAAGCCGGCGAATATTTTCGTCACCAAGCGCGGCCATGCCAAGGTGTTGGATTTCGGCCTGGCCAAGGTCGCCACTGCAGCCGGTTCTTCGAGCCAGGCGGCATCGGAGAACACGATGACGGCGGCGATCGACGCGCATCTCACCAGTCCCGGTTCCACGCTGGGGACGATTGCCTATATGTCGCCGGAGCAGGCGCGCGCCAGGGAACTGGACGCGCGCAGCGATCTGTTTTCTTTTGGCGCGGTGCTCTACGAAATGACCACCGGCACGCTGCCCTTTCGTGGCAACAGCTCCGCGGAAATCTTCAAATCCATTCTGGATGGAGCGCCAGCCTCGGCGCTCCGCCTTAATCCCGACATGCCGGCGGAGCTGGAACGTATCATCGGCAAAGCTCTGGAAAAAGACCGCGAGTTGCGCTATCAAAGTGCCGCCGACTTGCGGTCCGATCTTACGCGCCTCAAGCGCGACTACGACTCCGGACGTTCGCCCAGCGCCGTGTCCGCAACGAGCGTATCGCCCACGAGTTCGTCCGGCGTTCCGAGCGCCGCTGCGATACCCGCGTCCGACGGAAGGTCGCGAAAATACGCAGTCGTGGGTGTGGTTGCGATTTTGGTGATTGCCGCCGCAGCCGGCGCCTATTTCTTACGCGGAAAGCCGGACGCCAGCAAGGTTAGTTCGATCGCCGTGCTTCCTTTCGTCAATGCGACCGCAGATGCCAACACCGAATACTTAAGCGACGGCCTGACCGAAAGCCTGATCAGTACGCTTTCGCAACTGCCCGACCTGAAAGTGATGGCGCGCAGCACGGTCTTCAAGTTCAAGGGAAAAGAAGATGATCCGCAGAAGATCGGCCAGGCGTTGCAAGTAAGCGCTCTATTGATGGGACGCATTACACAGCATGCAGACAACATTGGCGTGCAAGCCGACCTGGTGAGTGCGGCGGATGGCAGCGAGCTGTGGGGGTCTCACTACGAGAGCAAACTGGCCGATATCACGCAGGTGCAGGGAGAGATTACTCGCGATCTTTCCGCACGCTTGAAAATTCAAGTCAGCGGAAGCCAGCAGCAACGGCTGGGGCAGGCAGGAACCACCAATCCCGAGGCCTACCGGCTTTATCTGGAAGGCCGCCAGCTTTGGTATGGGCGCACGCCGGCGGGCTTGAAGAAAAGTATCGATCTCTTCCAGCAGGCCATTGCCGCGGACCCCAACTACGCGCTGGCCTACGCTGGGCTGGCCGACACTTACAACGTCGCTCCCAGCTACGGAGTCGGCATCACCTCAAAGCAGGGCCGGGCACTGGCGGATGAAGCCAGCCGTAAAGCTCTGCAACTGGATAGCTCGCTGGCCGAGGTGCATGCCACGCGGGGTATGGCGCTGGCCAATGCGTTCCAGTTCAGCGAGTCTGAACCTGAGTTCAAGCGCGCCATCGAGTTAAACCCCAACTATTCCGCTGCCCACTATTTCTACGCCATCAGCTATCTGAGCCCCAGCAATCATATCGATCAGGCGCTGGAAGAAATGCGTACAACATTGTCCCTGGACCCGCTGTCTTCGATCGTCAACACCAACTACGCGCTGATTCTCATGGAAGCCAGGCGTTATCCGGAAGCGCTGGCGCAATTTCAGAAGGTTCTCGAACGAGATCCAAGTTTCCAGCCAGCATATTTCAAAATGTCGCAACTGTATGCCACTATGGGCCGTTTTCCAGAGGCAGTAAGCACGCTTTCCAAGTCTTTTGTGAATCCAATTCCTGTCAGTCCGAACGCGAAGGGCTATCTCCAACTCATGATGACTTTGGAAGGCACGGACCGCTCCGCTGCCGTCGCCGGCGCCGCCGTGCGTGCTGGACAAAAGGACATGGCGTTTGAGTATCTCAACAAGGCGTATGAGGACGGCGACAATGAACTCACGTTCATCATTCGCGACCCCGCTCTGGATCCGGTTCGATCCGATGCTCGCTACGCCGAGCTGATGCGCAAGCTCGGCCTGACGCCGTAACCGAATTCATACGACGAAACGGTTAAGGTTGCGTTCCCGCTCCCAGGATTTCCTTACCCTCGCCTTCAGCGACCGCGGGATAGGCAGTTTTCTTGCGGCGGCGAAGGTCGTTGGGCAATTGCGACTTCAGCAGCCAGAGCCCGACCGCAACAGCCGCCGCCCAGGTGATCGACAGCAATCCCAGTTGCAGCACGTCGGCGGTGCGGCTGCCGTGACCGGAAACGAACGGCGTTAGACTTCTTGCGACTTCCAGGCTGATGCCACCGGCGACAACCGCGGTCAGCGCAGATTTTCCTAACTCATTCCAGCGCAGCGTTCTCAACGAAACCAGTTTACGGCGATGCAGCAGCCACGCCAGCGTCAGCAGATTCGCTCCGATTCCCATATCGGAGGCCCAGGCCAAGCCGACTACGCCGTATCTGTGGAAGAGCAAGGAATACACCGGCAAGGAAGCGCTCGTGATCACAGTGACGGCAACCATTGGAGTCAACGTGTCGCCGGCAGCGTAGAAGGCGCGGGCGTAGAGTCCTTGCGCGGACCAGAGAGCGAGCGAGAGCGAGAACCAGAAGAAGTACACTGCGGTGGTTTGCGTATCGGAAACCAGGAATCGTCCGCGGCGATAGACCAAGTCGATCAGCGGGAAAGCGGCAGCCATCATCCATCCGGTGGCCAGAAACGACGCGGCGGAGACACGGTAGACGGAATCGTTCACGGTAGCAGCAAATTCTTTCAGGCGTTTCTCGTTGAATAATCGCGCAAAAAACGGTAGAGAAGCTTGACCGGTGGCCTGCCCCAACACCGCAATCGGGACTGCGAACAGACGCTTGGCATAGTTGAGGCGGGCGATGTCACCAATGCCGCTGGAAGCGTAATGGCGGAGGATCCAGTCATCGGCCGTGACCAGCGAGACGCCGAGCATCAGCGGAACCGAAAGCTTTACCCACTCGCGGAATGCTGGGTTCATGATGTCGAACGAAGGTTTGTAGCCCGTGCCGATGCGGGCGGCGCCGATCACGCTGGCGAGAAACGGTCCTACAACACTTCCTGCCAGGGCGCCATAGGCCAGCGAAGCAATTCCGAAGTGGCGACCGCCGATGAGTCCTCCGGCGATGATGAATATGTTGTAGAGCAGCGGTCCGAAGGCGGGGAAAAGAAACAGACGATGGGAAAGCAGAACGGCAGAGACCACTCCGCCGACGTAGAAGAAGATCTGTGCCGGGAGGAGAATTCGCGTGAGATGAACGGTTAAGTCCACCTCCGCGGGGGAGAAGCCGTGAAACATCCAGCGCACGAACTGCGGGGTGTAGATTTCAGTGACAATGGTGCCGACGACCATTACCGCAGTCATGACGGTAATGACGACGGAGAAGGTTTTTTGCGCGTCGGCGTCGCGTTTCTCGGCAAGGAAACGCGTATAGATGGAGATGAATGTAATCGAAGCTGCGCCACCGGCGACGATGTAGTTGAGCCAGTCTGGCAGCGTGAAGGCGGCAACGTAGGCGTCCGTCTGCGGTCCGGCACCGAACGCGTAGGCGATGTAAGCCTCGCGCACGTAGCCAATCACACGCGAGAGCATGACCGCCGACATGAGCAGCAGAGTGGCCGAGAAAGCCGTGTGCTGGTGAGACGGTCGGAAGAACCGCAGAAGTCTGGTCATGATCATCGAGAAGCAGGGCCGCAGATTTACGCTGGCAACGCCGAACCCTTGTTACCGGTGCATGAAACGCAATTTTCCTTCAAAGCCTACCAGAGGCGCGTACCAGTGACGGAGTTTATCGCTCGAATCGGACCCGGATGGTTCCTTTATTGACACCGGCGGGAATCCTCTTGTGAGGCATTCATCGAAGCGAGTTTCGGCCCCAGGTGAATTAGGTCAAAGCGCTCGGGCGGAACTGGCCCGATCACAAAGGGCAAAGGGCCCGCGTCGGCGGAGTAGAAACCCGCTCCTAGCTTGCTTTGGGTCGTTGTGATACCGAGATTCATGGGTATTTGAATCAGCTCGCACGAAGCCACGAACACCGGCCGTACTTCGAAGAGGCTGCCGTTCTCAACCATGGCAAGATAATCTCCCGGGCGGTGCGGGGGGTCGTCAATTACTACGGCACGCGCCCCAAAGGACTCCATGTAATATTGGAATCCCCAGTGCCCCAAGAACCAGACCGTACCTGGTTGGTTCCGGGTCCTCTGCTCGATGAGTGTCGCCGCCGTTCGTCCAGAGTTCGCCAGTTCTGTGTCCGCCCATGTTAGCCAGAGCGATACCGCACCCGCCGCCGCTAACAAGATGGCCAGCATGGCGGGGCGCCACCGCGTGGACGCTAGCCGCAGTGTATCCACGCGCCGCGCGAGAAGAATGCCGGCGGCCGGCATCAACGGGAGCACGGAACGGGCGTTGATGGTCCAGTTCACGAAGCCGGTGAAAGCGAATGTCCCGAAAACCCAGAGCATCAGCAACAGAGAGTCGGCATCTCTGCGTTTCCATGCGTCTGTGGCCGCCAGCGCCATCACGCCGAATCCAGCAGCAATGAAGAGCGCCAACTGAATGCCGACCAGGAACCAGTGCCGATAAAAGTCGAACGGCCACAAGGTTTCGCCGAGACCTATTCGACCGGTGCCGATCAGAAACCCCGCAACTCCGCTTGCTATACAGACGACGAGAATCTTCTTGCGCGCCCAGATGACGGGAGCAAGCGTCAGCGCAGGAAGAGTACAACCGCCGACAAAGCTGAGATCGACCAGCGTCTTGGCCAGGATTGAAGACTGCCTCGCTTGCCGCATCCCGGTGGAGTGATGGGCTGCGTTCGTAATCATGCGCAGCCCGTAGACGGCCTTCGTCCAATGTTGATATCCGGTCAGAATCAGGATGGGCAGCAGCAGGTACCAGGCCCAGCTTCCGAGACGCCGCTGGCGCGCCATCGAATACGCTGCGAGCAGCAGAATCAGGGCGACGCCAAAGTACTTCGTCAAAGCGCACGCAGCGACCAGGAGGGCAGATGCGACCAAATAGGCCGGCTTCTGCGGCTCAAGTCCTTCTATCCAGAAAATGATGGCCCACAGCCAAAGTGCCAGCATCATCGTGTCGCACATCACACTATTCGCAGATACAAGAAACGCTGGTGTGAGAAGTGTGACCGCGGCAGCCAGCAGCGGCGAATTTGTAAGCCGTTGTGCCAGGCGATACGTGCCAAACACTACGGCCAGTGCCGGCAGAAAGAAGGCGAGGTGCAATGCCCGTTCAGACCACCCCATGATGCTTGCGGCCGCTGCAATGTAATAACCCGCAAGAGGAGGATTCTTGGTTTCGTGCGCCATCGGCACCGCGTCCAGGAACCAATTAACTTTGAATCCGAAGGGATCAAGCGGGTGCTGGGTGATTTGCCGCGCGACATAAAGGAAGAGAGTGTCGTCAACATTGAAGGCTTTTCCAGAAAATGGGAGCAAGCACGCGAACAAGGCCACCGCCAGAAATATGTAGGAACGCATGAGCGAACGTCTATTTTGGAATCTCTCAGTGGCCGGTGCCATCGAGGGAAGTGTAGCAAAGAGGTCCGGAAAGCCTGTCAGTAGCAAACCAGGCCTTCCCTCCAAGATGACCTCTGGTTGTAATCCACTAATCCAGCAATCACTTACGCGTTGATGTGCGTTTGAGGAGCGCTTGTGCTGTGGAGCATTGCCTCCGAACGGCTTTACCCGCACAGTGGCTATCGATCACAGTATGCAGACGATAAAGCGAATCCGCGAGGAGGCGAATATGGCGAGTGGAATGACGGAGCTTTGCGAACAAGTGAACCCGTGTGTGCTACTGGAAATGAGAAGAGCGCGGCCGTTCCCGGAGATGCGGAGGGTACAGGAAAGCTGGGTGGCCGGGGCCGAGAAGCGGGCTCTGCTGTGGCTGGCCGCGCGCACGCCGCAATGGATTGGTCCTGACCATCTCACGTTCTTGGGGCTGGCGGCGCAGGTCGGGGCAGGCGCGTGCTACGCGCTGGCTCCGTGGAACAGGTACGCGCTCCTCGGAGTGATTATTTGCCTGGCGCTGAACTGGCTGGGAGACTCACTCGACGGCACGCTGGCGCGGGTGCGGCAACAACTGCGTCCACGCTACGGCTTCTACGTGGACCACATGGTCGATAGCTTCGGCGGCCTGGCGCTGATGGGCGGCCTGGCTTTGTCGGGATACATGCACCCAAGGATCGCAATTGGCCTGCTCGTTGCGTTCCTCATGCTCTCGATTCAGTCCTATCTGGCGACGCACGCACTGGGAGAGTTTCGGCTTTCGTTCTGGCGTTTCGGGCCGACGGAGCTGCGCATTCTGCTGGCAGTGGGCAATCTGGCATTGCTGTGGAAGCCGCGAGTGCATTTCCTCGGCGGATTCTACAAGTTATTTGATGTGGGCGGAGCGATTGGTCTTGCTGGAATGGCGCTGATGTTGGTCTTCTTCACTGGACAAAACACTGTAAGGCTTTATCGCGAAGAGGGAATCAACCGATGAGAGCCGGGGCAAGTGGAGAGTCGCGCGGAGTTGCAAACAAAGCTGTGTTGCGTTGGTTGAAGTTCAATGCCGTGGGAGGGATCGGGATCGGAGTGCAGCTGATCGTGTTGCTCGGGCTGAGGAGCGGACTTCATCTCAGCTATCTGCTGGCGACCGCGCTGGCGGTGGAAGCAGCGGTCGTACACAACTTCTTCTGGCACGAGCGCTACACGTGGGCGGACCGGGTGCAGCCGGCATGGCGAAAGTCGCTGCCGCGGTTGCTGCGTTTCAATCTTACGGCGGGCGGAGTTTCTATCGCCGGCAATCTAGCGCTGATGAAACTCCTGGTCGGCATGGGTTGCGTAAATTACCTCGTCGCGAATGGCATCGCCATCACGCTGTGCTCGCTGGCGAATTTTCTGGTGAGTAACGAATACGTGTTCGGCGACGAGGCCTCAGCGACGCAATGACTCGGTATTTCTAAGCGCGCTATTTGTCGTTTTCTATTTCGTAGGCGCCGGGAAGTGTGATATCGGCGTTCAAAGGCAGATCTTCCGAGGAGCGGCCGACCTCCACGGAATATTTGCCCGCGTCCGCGTGCCAGTGTTTCGCGGCAACATCGTAGAAAGCGAAAGCGCGCGGGTTGAGCGCTACGGACACGTGCTTGGTTTCGCCCGCAGCAAGTTCGACGCGAGCAAAGCCTTTGAGTTCTTTGGGCGGGCGCGGCACCGACGGCCTCGCCTCGGCGACATAGACCTGCGCCACGTCTGCCCCTGCACGGGTGCTGGTGTTGGTGACGTCGAAGGAAACCTGGTAGTTCCCTGCGCCGGACGACGCGCCGTCCGCCTTCACTTCCAGATGGCTGTACTTGAAGGTCGTATAAGACAAACCATAGCCGAACGGAAACAGTGGCTTAACTTGACTGTGTTCGTAGCCGCGGTAGCCCACGAATACGCCTTCCTTGTAAACCACGCGGTCGGTACCCGCCTCGGCGTAGTAGCTGTCGTGAACCGGATTGTCGGCCCATCGCTTTTCAAGCGTGATGGGCAGATGGCCCGAAGGATTGACTGCGCCGAAGAGGATCTCCGCGAGCGCCGTGCCACCACGCTCTCCTGGATACCAGAGTTCGAGGTAGGCAGGAACATGATCGAGCCAGCCTTCTGGGTCGACATTGCCTCCGGAGGTGACCGTGATGATCGTGTTCTTGTTGATCGCGGCAAGTTCACGAATGAGTTCGTCCTGGCCAAACGGGAGACTGAAGGTGCGGTCCGCTCCCTCCGATTCGCTGTTCGCGTCAAACCCGGCGGCAACGATCACGACGTCCGCTTTGGCGGCAACGGTTTTCGCGGCGGCNNTAAGCCTCGGCAACAATCTTGTGCGGTCCCGCGGAGAGATTCAAACTCGCATAGTCCTGCAACGCGGTGGCCATCTTCCAGGTATCGAATACCAGCTTGTCATCCACCAGTAAGCGGTAGCCGTTGCCTTCGCCAGAATATTCCGCGGCCACGATGTAGGAAGAATCTGAGGGTGCAATATAGAAACCGGTCCAGCGGCGCGATGAGGGTTTCTTGCCAGCTTCAAACAATTCCAACGCTTCATCCTGATCGGCGAAATCATCCCAATCTTTCGCCGCAAAATTGAGGTGACGCACCGTCTCGGTGGAGACCGGAGTGCCGGAGAGATCGCCATGGGCAAATGTTTCGAGCCTGAGACCGGGCGCGCCATTTTGTGCGGCGGTGGAGAATTCGGTGGCGTTCGCCAGGTCGATCATCTTGGGAAGGCCGCGCTCGTAGTAGACCGTCGCTGCAGTGCCAACGTAAGCTTCGATGCCCTCCAGAATGCTTACGGCCGAAAACGGAATCGCCTTGCCGCTCCCTCCGGCAACCGGCTGCGCAGGATACGCGTCTGGACCGACTACGAGAACGGTCTTGATTCTCTCCTTATCCAGTGGAAGAAGAGAACCTTCGTTCTTAAGCAGTACAATGCCTTCTCGCGCCCCGTCCAGGGCGACGCGGTGGTTTTCTTCGTTGTACTTCGAGAGCGAAAGATCGGTCTGTTCGCGATCGAGCCAGCCGAATCGTACCGCAGTGGTCAGGATGCGGCGCACTTTTTCATCAATCGTCGCCTCCTTGACGCGACCGTCGCGGATCGCCGGCAGCAGGTCTTTCTCGTTCATGTATTTGCCCTTCGGCATTTCCAGGTCGAGACCGCCGTTGGCCGCGCCGATGGAGTCGTAGGTCGCAACCCAATCCGACATCATGATGCCCTGAAATCCCCACTGCTTCCTGGCAATGTCGGTGTTGAAGTATCCGTTCTGGGTGGAGTGCAGGCCGTTGATCAGATTGTAGGAATCCATGATCGCGCCAACGTGCGCGTTCTTCACTGCCGATTCGAACGTCGGCAGGTAGATCTCGCGCAGGGCGCGCTCGTCGATGATGGAATCGCTGTCGTGCCGCAGGAACTCCGAGTTGTTGCCCAGAAAATGTTTCACCGTCGAACTGACGCCCTGCTTCTGCATGCCGGTGATGTAGCCCACGGCGATGGAGCTCGCGAGGAAGGGATCCTCGCCGAAATACTCGAAGTTGCGACCATTCATGGGCGCGCGGTAGATGTTGACGCCGGGCCCGAGCATGAAGTGGATGCCGCGTGCACGGGCGTCTTTTCCGATGCCCGCGCCAACACGCTCCGCCAGTTGCGGATCCCAGGACGCCGCCAGGCCAATGCCGGCCGCGTACGTGGTCGACGGAAATTTCTTTTGACTGCGCACTCCGAGCGGCCCGTCGGACATTTCAACCGCCGGAAGGCCGAGCTTGGGCAGCGACCGGACCGCGAACCCGGTACCGCCGATGTAGTCAAGCTTCTCTTCGAGGGTCATTTTGCGAAGCAACGCGTCGACTCGGCGGTCAATGTCAGGGTTGGACGGAACCGGGGCCTGCGCGAAGACGACATGAGAAGGAAGAAGCGCGAGAGCCAGGAGGAGTGCAGACAACAAGAATCGAGAAACCTTCGACATGGAAGACCTCGTTACTATTGCGAAATCCGTCCTCGAATGAGGATGGCGGCGCTAGAAGAATGCAGGGTTAGTTGCGCCGTGGCCTAAGTTTACACGGTCCCAGCTTGCAATTGAGGCTAGATCTTCAGCACAACCTTGCCGTAGTTTTTACCTTCCTGCAGCAGCTTGTAAGCTTCGACCGCGCGGTCGAGCGGGAACACTTGGCCGACTACTGGAGTCAGCTTGCGTTGCGCGATCCATTCGGAGAGCTGAGACCACGCTGGTTTCATGATCTCTGGCTTTTGCGAGAGATAGGTCAGCCACAGGCCCTGGAGGCTCGCGGATTTTGCATACAGAGCCCGCACATCGAGTTGGGGCGGCTTGCCGGTGGCCGTGCCGTATTGAATGACACGTCCGAAGTCGCGCAGGCAGCGCAGGCTTTTGGCGGTGTGCTCGCCGCCCAGCATTTCGAAGACCGCGTCCACGCCCTCGCCGTGGGTAAGGTTCTTTACGACCTCCTCGTAGTCGTGCTGCTTGTAGTTGATACCGTGCTGCAGGCCGAGTTCTTTTACGCGCGCGAGCTTTTCGTCTGACGAAGATGTGCCATACATTTCAATCCCGAGAACGTGGCCGATCTGAACGGCCGCCGTACCCACGCCTCCGGCAACGGCGTGGATGAGCACGCGATGGGTTTTGCCGGCGGACGCCGGTTGGGTCATGCCGGCCTGCCAGTAGGCGAGATAGGCGGTGAAGTAATTCACGGGGAAGGCGGCGGCTAGTTCATCGGTCCAGTGATCGGGAACTGTCCATAGCATGTTAAGGTGAGCCGCAACCTTCTCGGCGAAAGCGCCCCACTGGATGTAACCCATCACGCGGCGGCCGCTGCTCTCTTCCACTCCGGCGAATTCGCGGCCCGCGATCAGCGGCGGAGCGGGTGTTCCGGGGTAGCCGCCCTGGGCGGTCATGAAGTCGGCGAAGTTGAGTCCTCCGGCTCCGACGCGGACCAGGGTTTGTCCCGGCTTCAAGATAGGTTCGGCGGTGTCTTGGATCGCGAGGGCATCCGGTCCCGAAAGGCGGGTGATCATCAAGGCTCTCATAGAGGAAAGTCTAGCAGGACGGACGATACTCGGACCGCAGACTCAGCGGCTGCGGAGAGGAAACCGAGAGGTGCGCGGCGCATCCGCGAGACGCCTACTCCGTTAAACCGACGACACCGTACTTCCTGGTCTTCTTGTCGGAGAAGAGGAATTCGTAGGCTCCATAGACGTCGTAGGTGTGGACATCTTTCACTTTAACGGCAA
>PMXH01000235.1 GCA_003165855.1 Acidobacteriaceae bacterium
CCGACATTGTCATGGAATCAATAGCACTCACTGACTCAAGCCGCGCTGGCATCCAAGTCCTTTGACCGCTTTCTGACATCGACCACAATTGTTTCGGCGAGGCGGTCCTGAGCGCACATTCGGTTGCGATCCCAGAAGAACTGGACGAATCCTAGACCTCCTTCCAGCACTGCAGCGCCGTATCCGAGGGCGCGCTCGACCGACTGCCAGATCCCCAGGCGATCGCTGGTCAAGGACATTGCCCGGGTCCGTGCGGCCCACTTTCCTGGAGTTTGGCCGTTGCCCAAATAGTTGCAAACCGCCCAGTACAGCACCATGACGACAATATTCCCTGGCTCGTGAAAATCCCACTTGAGGTCAACCTGGATTTGATGCAGCACATAGCGTCGAAAGGAAAACTCCAGCGGAACCCACACCAGCAGCGCTAGCAGGAGGTCAATGGCATACCCCAGCAGCCTCTGCCAGAACGCCGCCAAGGGTAGACCTTCCAGCGCCTGCATGCGGACAGTTTCATGCATGTGAAAGCAACGGCGAGGCGCATCCGGCTTATCTTTCATTTATGGCATTGACTCCTCACTGGCATTGACTCCTCACTGGGCCGCTGGTCAGGTACTCGAGATTCCTAGGTGCTACCGTTTGGCACCTTGGGCGCGAGGTAGGTGTGAGTGATCCTGTCGTGCCAGCAGAGCGAGTCTTCGTCGAGGAAGACCCAGGCGTATCCCATGCCAAGAGAGACGGCGGAGAGAAACGACGCGAGGACGCGCCAGCGGCGGAGCCGGCGGCGTGCGGGGCTTCCATCGAAGCGGGCGAGTTCGAGGCGCGACAGGCGCAGTCCGGGCGTAGTGCCGGCATAGACCACGAGCAGGTATTGATAAGCGGCCCAGAACACGACGGCTAGTCCGGCCAGGAAACCTACAATCTGTAATCTCGGGAGACTGAACGCCGCCACTTTCCAGAAGATCAAGCCGAAAAGAGCGCAGGCCGTGGCGATGACGATCCCATCGATGACGGCGGATAGAACTCGCCGCGCCAGGGGCGCACTCTGCAGCGGAATATCGATGCCCGGACGCTTCTCCATTTCCGGTTGCTGGGTGGGCTCAATCGTGATTCCGCCCAAGGCGGGAGGAGGAGGCACAACTTCCGGCGCTTCCAGGATGCGAGGACGCTCCCGATCGAAGACGGGCTCGGCCAATTCGTCGAGTGGCGGCAGCGGAGGAGTCCAGGAGCGCGGGAACTCAAGGATCTTTGCTGTGGTCGGGGCGGTAGCCGGGGCTGTGGTGGGAACCGGAGCTGCATGCTGAATCTCGCCGGCACTTGCGAAGTTTGCAGTCTCTTGAGGAGCCGGCAACGTATGCGATTCGAACGCGGGAGTCTCAAGCGCATGGGCTGCGCTGTCGGAGAATCCATCCAAAGCCAAGGCGTGGTCGCAGGCCGGGCCGAGCATCTGTGGAGAGGCGGAAGACTCCGGAGCGCCGCTGGTCGTGCGAGTTGCGTCGTCCCCTTCGAAGCGTAAGCGCAGCGACGGATAGCGCGGAGGACGCGGTTTGCGCCGGGAATGATAACGATTCAGCCGGGCTGCAACTTCCAGCCGCCAGGCGGCGGAATCTTCCGGCGCATCCTGGTTGCCGGCATTGGGCAATGCGGTTTCAGCCGCTGCTGGCGGGCTCGGCTCGCTCGCCGCCGGCGTTTCCAAACCGGCCTCCAGCTTCGCATCGGCCGGACGCACCTCGGCATCGGGCAGCCAGCGCGGCGAAGCGGCGGAAGACTCCTCGGAAAAGCAGCGGCAGATCTCACCACAAAGCGGACAAGGCATGAATTAAGTCTTATAAGAACGCCAGAACTCACAGCTAACCGGATAACCACGAAGCCCACGCCGGAATCCAAGTCATGGAGCAGCTTTGCCTTGCGAGGCACAGCCGTGCTAAGTTCACGACGACTGCTGCCGGCAGAGGCGTCCGAGCGCTTCTTTGATTATGGATTATGCGTGCGCTTCGGATGATCTCGTTCCCATGATCTTTTTCCCGGCAATCTTTGTTCTGGCAAATCTTGTTCCGGCAATCTTGTTCCGATGACTCTTCGCAACAGATTCCTTATCACGGCGGCGCTGCTTTGTCACCTGCTTCTCGTCCCGCCGTTAGTTACCAGCCAGTTGCCTGCGGACTCCACCTCTGCGACAGCGCACGCCGCCACGCCCGCTGAGAAATCAGCGACGCCTCCGCCAACCCCTTGCGCCGCGGCGGCTGCGGCGCAGAAAGAAAAGGGGGAAGACGTCCACACCATCTGCGCCATCCAGCAGGAGGAGGAAGGCTCGGTCTACAAGCTGCACGGGGCGGTTGAAATCTATTACGGAAGCTATGTGATGCAGGCGGATGAGGCCACTTACAACTCTGACACGAGGGAAGCGACCGCAACCGGACACTTCGCGCTCGACGGCGGTCCCAACGACGACCACATTCGCGCTTCGCACGCCACCTACAACTTGGCTCTCGAAACCGGCCGATTCTATGATGTCACCGGCACAACCGGGCTGCGCTTTCGCGCCAACCGCGTAATCCTCACTTCGACCGCTCCCTTCGCGTTTACCGGAAGAATTGTCGACAAAACCAGTCCCGACCACTATCTGGTCTATGACGGCACCATCACCACCTGCGAGTTGCCTCACCCCAAGTGGCAATTCGACGCGCGCAAGGTGATTGTGGACGTGGGCGGCAACGCCAAAATCTACCGCAGCACGTTTCTGCTGCATGGGCTTCCCATCCTCTATTTTCCCTTCGCAACCCACCCGGTGGATAAAGAATCCCGCCAGTCGGGGTTCCTGATGCCGTCGGTGGCTCGATCCTCCACCAAAGGCAATGTCATTGGCGATGCTTACTACTGGGCCATCAATCGCATGATGGATGCTACCGTGGGCGCCGAGTACTTCTCTCTGCGCGGCTGGTCGCAGCGGGGAGAGTTTCGCGCCCGGCCCACGGAAACTTCCTACGTGGATCTGAACTATTTTGGAGTGATCGACCGCGGCATCGGCTCGCCTCCCCTCAAAGAAGGCGGAGAGAATGTGCGCCTGAACTCGGCTGGAACCGTCGATGGCTTCCGGGCCGTCGCCAACATCGACTACCTGAGTTCTTTTCTCTTCCGGCTGGCCTTCAACGAGGTTTTCAGCCAGGCCGTCTATTCGGAAGTGAAATCGCAGGCTTTTCTCTCGAAATCGACGGACGGATTCAGCTTCAATGGATTCCTGGAGCGTTACCAAAACTACCTGAGCACAACGCCGGGGCAAGTCATCAAGATTTCGCACGCCCCAAGTTTTGATTCATCCAGCGT
The DNA here is from genome assembly GCA_003165855.1 of Acidobacteriaceae bacterium. Lineage (GTDB taxonomy): Bacteria > Acidobacteriota > Terriglobia > Terriglobales > Acidobacteriaceae > Sulfotelmatobacter. The sequence goes on from PMXH01000235.1 coordinate 3,322, forward strand.
TGACCGGCAGTTGGGGCATACACCGCTCTATTGGTCGTTTGACGCGTCGGTGGCTGGCTTGTCACGCAGCGAACCGCAGGAGTGCGCGGGCGCGGTCTTCTCCCGGTCTTGCACGCCTGCTTTCCGGACCGGCAATCTGCTCGGGCGCTTCGACCTGAATCCGGAGATCTCTTTGCCTCTGGTGTTCCGAGGATGGTCTCTGCGTCCGGAACTAACGCTGCATGACACTTACTACACGGAGCGGGAGCCCCCTACCGGCGCCGAGGTTGCGGTACGCGATGCCCTCAATCGCAGCGCATTGGAGACGTCTGTCGAGCTGCGGCCGCCAACCCTGGAGCGCGTCTTCGACAAGGAATTTCTCGGACGAAGGTGGAAGCACGTGATTGAGCCGCGGGCAGTGTATCGCTACGTGACCGGCGTGAACAATTTCCCGGAGATTGTCAAATTCGACGAGCGCGACATCCTTACCGATACGCATGAGGTCGAATACGGCTTCGTAACCCGCCTCTATGCCAGGCGCACTTCGCAGAAGCCGGAGGATTGCGGCAACATTATGGGGGCTCTCACCGTGGGCGGCGCGGCGCCGGAATCGACCATCCCCTGGCAACACACCAACCCGCTGGCCGGTCGCGCGTGCCAGCCCGGACCTCAAGTACGTGAGGTCGTGACCTGGGAATTGGCGCAGAAGTACTTCCTCGATCCAACATTCGGCGGGGCGTTGATTCCTGGGCAGCGCAATGTGTTCACCACTACTGCCGACCTCACTGGGATCGCCTTTGTCACTGAACCTCGCCATCTCTCGCCACTGGTTTCCCGGTTGCGCGTGGAAACCAGCTCTCGCACCGACGCGGAGTGGGACATGGATTACGACTTCCAAAGCGACCGCGTCAACGCCAGCACCCTCCTGGCCAACTACCATTTCGGCCAGGTAACGATAGGCGGCGGTGATGCCATCCTGCAGATGCCTGGGCGGACTCTAATTTTGTCTTCAGCCACCGAACCTGCCCGCTTCAACCAATTTCGCGCCGCCCTGGGATACGGACAAGCCACCAAGCGCGGCTTCAGCGCCGCCGGCAGCTTTGGCTTTGACTCCGAGGCCAGGCAACTGCAGTTCGTGAGCACCCAGTCCATCTACAATTGGGATTGCTGCGGCCTGACGTTGGAGTATCGCAGCTACTCCATTGCCAACGTACGCAACGAGAACCTGTTCCGCTTCACTTTTACCCTGGCAAACATCGCCGGGTTCGGCAGTTTGCGGCGGCAGGAGGGTCTGTACTGAGCGAGCAATGGTCAGTGTCCAGTGATCAGTGATCAGTAAGAACTGAAAACGAGTGGCCATTCTAACCACTGGCAACCGGTCCCTCTCAGATGGGCACTCGATCCAAGGGCACGATGAACTGGATGCCAGACACGTGCTTGCCCTGCAAGCGTGTGTCATTCGTGACAAACAGATCGGCGGCGGCGCTGGCGGCGGAAGCAAGCTGGATGACGTCGGGCGCTTTCAGCACGCGATCCCGCCGGATGGCGGCGTAAATCTTCGCCACCTTCGTATCCAGAGGAATCAGCAGCGCTACACCCGAGATGGCCTCTTCGTATTTCCTGCAAAGCTCGGCGTTTCCGGCAACCGTGGGCTTGACCAGGATTTCAGCGAGCGTAAGAGTCGAGGTCAGAAGCTGATCTCCCCGGCGCAGCATCTTCGCGCGAAGCTCTACGACGGCCTGCGACAACGCGCCGTAGTCCTCCCACAGGTAGATGAAGAGGTTTGTGTCCCAGAAGATGCGGCTCATTCCCAGCCCTCGCGAAGCCGGCGCACATACTCGTCGGCGTGCTCATCCGCCCAGAGTTCCTTGCCGGAACCGCGTAGAGCCAGAAGGGGGTCATGCTTGATCTTGTCTTCCACGCTGTCTTGACTCCAGTCTCGATACCAATCCAGCAAAGCTGCGTATTCCGACGGAATGTCTTCTCTGGCGGGAGCGACTTTGGCTCCCGCCCGAGCGGTATCATAATTGTCTCCGGTACGAAACAGACGGCGGCGGCCCGGAGAGGTTTCGAAGAGCATCCGGTAACGGCCTGGGTTCGGCGGGCGGTTCGCCACGCAATGCTGATTGACATGGACCCGAACTCCAGGCCGCAAAGGGTCCCCGCCTGCCTCCTTGCCCGCTCGCTTCATGATTTCTTCAANNAATCGAGAAGTCGCGCTGTTCTGGGTGCTCTCGATGCAAGAGCGCCGCTGCAATCCAGACTTCGTCCGCGACTCTTAGCTGTTGGGCGATCATTCCCGCGGATATCTTCACGTTGTCGATTCTATCACTCATAGGTCTAGATGACTAGTCATCATATTTATAGTCTTTATTGATCGCAAAAGCTTGGGGGGAGCAACTCCAAAAAACCTGCGCCTGTTAACATCGTCTGCATGTCAGCGGTGGGAACAGATCTCGAAGCGAAGAGCGCATTGCTGCAGGCTCGACTACGCTCCCTTGGACGCACGCTCGTCGCTTATTCCGGTGGCGTGGATTCCGCTTACCTCGCCTGGGCGGCTCATCAGGCGTTGGGAGACAAGATGCTGGCGATCATCGCCGATTCTCCCAGCCTGGCTCGCACTCAACTGGCCGACGCGATTGCTTTTGCCGGGGAACAACAGATTCCACTGGAAGTGATTCCGACCTCCGAACTCGAACGACCGGAGTATGTCCGCAACGATTCGCAGCGCTGCTTCTTTTGCAAAGATGAATTGTTCACGCTGATGGAAGAACTGCGGCAGGCGCGCGGATTTGACACCATCGCGTACGGCGTCAATCTGGACGACCAGGGCGATTTTCGTCCCGGCCAGAAGGCGGCGAGCGACCATCAGATTGTGGCTCCTCTGCTGGATGCAGGACTCACCAAGGAGGAGATTCGCGCGTTGGCGCGCCAGGCAGGTTTGCGCATCTGGGACAAGCCGGCGTCCGCCTGCCTTTCCTCCCGCATTGAATATGGCCGCCCGGTTACGCGAGAGACGCTCGACATGGTGGAAAGGGGTGAAGACGATCTTCGCGCACTTGGTTTCCGGCAATTTCGCGTGCGTCATCACGGCGAGATCGTCCGTATTGAAATCGCCCGCGAGGAGTTGGAGCGGGCGCTCGATCCAGCCATGGCGGCCGAGTTCACCAGGATTTTCAAAGGGCTGGGCTTCAAGTTCGTCACCCTCGATCTGGAAGGCTTCCGCTCCGGGTCGATGAACGCTCTGCTGCCGGCAGAGGATTTGTTCCGGCGAACGGGTTGAGAAGGACCGGCGCTCGATCTTCGCCGAACTCTCCCGTTCTCAGGTGGTTCCCGGCGATGGCTGTTTCTGTGGCCCGGCCCGGCGCTATGAGATAATCAACGTTCAACTCGTGATGTTAAGGCGGTTTTTGGTGACTTCAATTCGACGCTCTTTTCTTCTCCTGCTGGTCATTTGCGTAGGCTGCGTGGCCC
>PMXH01000519.1 GCA_003165855.1 Acidobacteriaceae bacterium
AGAGCGGCGCTTCAGCGCCGCGCAAAAAACCGGGAAGGGCACGAGTTCCACTCGTGCCGAATCAGCCTGCAGAAAAAATGGAGCACGGCTTCAGCCGCTGAGGTGCGCTCGCGGCCCGACTACAAATCTGGCAGGCCGCCACGCTCGGGATGGCCCAGACAGCCGCTCCCCGTTATTTCAGTTCCGTAAGCATCGTCGTCGGAACAAAACTGCTCAACTCATCCTCGTGCGAGAATCGCCCCGGAGTGCCTTGGCCTTTGACAGCAACTCCCACAACCCGGTTGGAGATGTCGAGGATCGGTCCCCCGCTGTTGCCCTTGATGATTGCAGGCTGTATCACAAAATGTGGCACTCCCATGTACTTTCTCGTTTGCGTGATAGGACCCCGAGTGACGTTTACGCTATCTCCAACGTGGTAGTTAGGAAAACCAGCCAGAGTGACAGTGTCGCCAACTCTTAGCTTGTTTGGGTCTCCCAGCGACAACTGAACCGGAATGCGCCCGTCGATCCGAAGCTGGGCGAGGTCGGTTTCCTCACTCTTACGCACGACCGTGACCTTATAAGTCTTGGGGCTGAAGAGGGGCCTGCTGGCCACCATCTGGTGCTCGGCAACGTGCCACGCCGTCAAAAGGCCATAGCCTTCTGCGGCGAAGGCCGTGCCTTGAAATCCCTCATCGTCCTCGAGAAGCCAGATTGCTTGGGCTAGAACCTCATCGCGGGCTCGATCAGTTAGAGTAATCGTGCGAATCCGAACGTCCTTGCTTTGCTCAAGGTAACGATCCAGCAATTTAAGAAACACGCTGTCATCTCGTCCCCGGATGAAACCAATGAAATCGATCTTTCCACGCAGGACCTGGTCGAAATCGGCGGGCACCCTGGCACGCTTTTTCCGATCGTACTTCGCTGAGAATTCCGCCTGCGCCGCAGCAAGGCCGTACTTCTTTCTGGCGTTCAGCATCGCACGCACCTGACTGATGAGCCTGCGACGAACATTGACGTGCTCGCTGATCGTGAGCCCTGTAACCTCGAATCGCGTACCAGGACAGTAAAGGCGGGTTTTCGAAGTATTGATCGTGAAGCGATTGTCTGCTATCACCTTTGCCAACTGGTCTCCGACGACCCACCTTTTCGACGACTGATCCCGGCTAGCGATTGCCGGAGGGAACTGGTCCAATTGCGTCGAGAAGCTGATGTCATCAGCGTATCTCGTGTATATGCCCTGGAATCTCGAAGCCAGCCCTTTCAGCTGCGAGTCCATTCGAGCACAGACCATGTTTGCAACCACAGGCGAAGTCGGAGCGCCAGCAGGTAGCGAGCGGTCGTAGCAACAGATCTGGGCAAGCACCAAGGCTGCCGGTTCAGGGAGTAAGTATGGTACGGCCTGAAACACATTCCCTTCACGCGACCAAAGTGGACAGACGGGAAAAAGTCGGCCAGATCAAAATTCAGCAGTAGCTTGCACCCTACATGACGCTGGGCATTCGAACGTATACTCTTGCGCCTTGCAAAACCATGTACAGAGGCTCGCCCTTTATACACGGCATGCAATACTTGGTTCAGCTTGCGCTGGATGATTTTCAGGGCGTTATCAGGGCTATAGATGTTTCGTATTCCACCGGATTTCTTGGGTATCTGAAAACGTCTATATCTGTTTGCCTTGTATAGGTAGAACCGAAGCTCCCTGGAGGTGACATCCAACAGCGAGGCTATGTCGTCTAGCGTTCGAAGCTTGGCAAAAGACGCAACTAAGGTTGCGTCGTCCGCAGTCAGGCTAGTACTCATCGAAAATTGGGACGGTCGAGACTTTCTAGCTTTTCGGCAGTACTGCGATGGTCGAGCCATGGGCCACGAATCGCGCCGCTATCGGACCCGTTATCATCGTCCCCCAAACGGAACGTTGAGGGAGTTTACAAAGTCATGCCGTCCCTCAAACAATATACCACCGAGCTCGGAAGCAGCGTGTCTTGGTTCACTTGCCTCCCTGCCTTCAATGCCAAGCAAAAAAACCACTCTCCCGAGCAGGCCTTTGAGACTCTACTGACGGCTGATAGCTGAGAGCTGCCTGCTTCGCCTGAATCGATGCCTTGGGCGCAGGCGCGCCCCGCAGCAGTCCTTCGGTGCTCAGATCTTCGTCAAAGTCGGGCCAATGAATCCCGTACCCGCCACCCGCAATTTTCCAATTCTGGCGCTGCGCTGGCGTGGCATTCAGCAGGCGCGGATACCATACCAGCGGCACCGTGATGACGCGGCCATCCTGTAGACTCACGCTCAGCGCGTCGTCCGTGGATTGCACGCAATACCCGCTCATTTGCCGCCGACGCCGAAAAACTCATCTCACGCCTCCAGAAATGCCCGCCTATTCTCCGTCACAATCGACGGCATGCCGGAATTCTACCAACCCAACAATTCGGGGCCGGTCGTCAGGCGGAAGCCCCGCTCCCTCAAGCGGGCTCTCTGATCTTGCCAACGACCAACGACTAACGACCAACGACCGCCCACGAAAAAGCCCCCACTCTCCTGAGCTGGTTATTATGACAAAGATGACTTCCGGGCAACGATTCAATCGAGCCCTCCTGCTCGGAGGGCTACTCGTTCTCTGCTCTCTCGCGTTGTATAACCTGGTGCCGGAGGATGCCGGCCCCTTCGTGATTATGCCCGGCATGCTGGTGGGGATAGTGGCTGCCACCATCGTGGCTGCGGCCAACGGCAATCCGCATGGCGTCAAGTTAGGTGTCATGTGGACGGTCGCCATTTTCTTTAATTTTTGGTGCTACGTGGCCATCGCCTATGTTGTCCTGTCAGTCTGGCTCAAAGGATCAAAGCAGGCTGGCCACGAAAACCGAAAGCTAGAATGAGGCTGCTTTCTCTCACTGCCGCTGTTGGAAACTTTTGAATTCCCCAACGACCAACGACCGACGACCAGCGACGGTCTACCAAAAAAAGGCCCCACTCTCCCGAGCAGGGCCTTTGACTTTACTGGCAACTGGTAGCTGGCAGCTGTTTTAGTACATGCCGTCCATGCCGCCGCCG
>PMXH01000182.1 GCA_003165855.1 Acidobacteriaceae bacterium
GGGCCTTCGGGATGACGCCGGAACGGTAGAGCCGCTCGTGCGATGGGAGATTACGATCCTGCGACCAGCTGCAGGGCGATTACGTAGCCGGCGTCGTCGGAGGTCTTCTCGGAATAGAAGACGATATTCTTGCCGTCGTCGGCCTGGAATTCCTTGAGATAGGCGACGGTGAAATCCAGGGTTGCGGGCAGGCCGGGAAAGGCTCCGTTCAGGGTAACCTTGCCGTGGTTGAGATCGAAGGAAAANNATGCCGCGCTTGCCGGCGGGAGTGAAGGGCGTGCAATCTCCCATGCCCAGGAGGGCGTCGCTGGGAGCTCCCTGACGGGACAGGGAAAATCCGATGTTTTCTCCCCCGTCGATGTTGGGATTCTTTCCCCAGGTGGTGAGCGTTTCCAATGCTTTTTCGGTTAAGTGGTGTTCGTGTGTCGGTGACATAGGTCCCTCTCAGGGTTCAAGATTGTGCACAACGCCGGGTTTCCCGCTTCTCCCGCAGGGCGGGATGTGTGTCGGTGAAGGGAACCCGACGTTGGTGTTCTCTGAGTAGTGACGTTGGCGGCGCTTTCGTTTCGTTTGGCGGTTGGGGAAAATCTTGTCAAGAGGCTGAGCGGGAGCATTTTGAGTTAAGTTGTTGATTTGGTGGACGAGATAAATGTGGCTAACATGACACATTTACCCTATGCGGTATGATATAATAGGTATATAGAGTTGAAACAGCGGCGCAGGCCATCCGGTCTGTGCCGTTCGTGTTTCTAGCTTCTATTCAGGCGTGAACCTTCCCGGTTCGCGCCTTTCGTGTTTCTGGGCTCCTTTCAGGACGGATCGTAGCGTCTGCCCTACAACCAACAATCGGGATCATCGAGCAATGCAGAAAATTGGAGATCAGTATGAGTGTGTTTTCGCGCAACGGGAAACGTATAGGCCGGCCGAGGTCGAATCCAAACATCCCGGCTCTTCATGAGAGCCCTAAAAAGATTGTCTATCCCACCTGGAAAGGCGCTACCCGCAAGCAACTCGGCGAACTGGCGGAAATGGAGTTCATGGTGAAGGCCACTAAGAAAGGCCTCATCGTCGCCAAGCCTTACGGCGAAAGCCATCGCTACGACTTCTTAGTCGATTCCGGCAAACGCACCTGGCGCGTGCAGGTAAAATCCACTACCTGCACTCACTCCCGCGCCTACACCGTGAATGCCTACTGGAAGACCACGCGCAAACATATGCCCTACCTGCCGTCGAAGGTCGATTTCCTGGCCATCGTGATCCTCGGCACCGATATCTGGTATCTAATCCCCGTCCGCGCCCTCGCCCGCCGGCTCATGGTCCGCGTCTACCCCTTCGGAGGCGATCCCCGCGGCAGCCGCCGCCACGAAAAGTACCGCGAAGCCTGGAACCTCCTCCAACCAAAGAAACGCCGTCGCCCCCGCTCCCGAATCAGCAAGTGCAGGACGGACACTCCTGCCCACCGCTCTTGACGTTGACTCTGCCCGTGTGGGACGGACACTCCTGTCCGTCGCCTTTGACTTTCCCGTTTTGTCAGGACTACCACGGAATGGGGCCCCGAATAATTTCCATTTGAGGGCCCCCTTCGGTTACAGTGATCTGCTGGACCGAGCGGTGCGAAGCCTGGGAACTAGCGCCCGCTCCAAGGGTCCCAGCGCGAGGGTATATCCATGGTCCTTAGCGACACGGTCATCAAGAAGCGCATCGCGGAAGAACCCGCCGCGGCAAAAAAGCTGTTACGACACTACGACGAAAAGAACATCAGGTACTGTGGATACGAGCTAAGATTGGGAAAGGTCGTGTCCCCAAAGACGGGCGAAGTCCTGTCGTTCGGAGAGCCGCCAGCACATGCCTCTGCGAGGAGATGTCTCGTCCTCAACCCATCCGAAATGGTGCTCTTAGTAACAAAGGAAGCCGTCAATCTTCCCGAAGATCTTTGCGCAACCTATGGGCAGCTGAATCGACTGGCGAATCAGGGGTTGATGATCCTAAACACGAGCATCGTGGAACCGGGATACGACGGGCAACTCAGCTGCGTGTTGGTGAACTTTTCGTCGCAGCAGCAGACGCTCTCGCCCGACACTCCCATCGCCAAGCTTAATTTCCACGAGGTTGCCGGAAAGCCCACGGTCCTTCAAGAGAAGTTCCCGGGCAAGTATGAGGACGCCGCGTCCAAGAACGCTACGGCCCTGCCCCAGTCATTGCTTGACATCTCTGGGGTAGCGGATCGTGTATCGGAAAAAGTCGACTCGGACATGCGCAAGAATATAAAGTTCGGGGGAATAATAATCGCCGTTCTTCTGATTTGGTCTCAGGTGGAGGGAATTTTGTCGAACCGGAGCTATCAGCGGAAGCAGACCGATCTGACCCTCCAGCAGGTCCAGCTAGACTACCAAAAATCCAGTCAGGAGATGCAAGCTAGGATTAGCCAACTTGAGAACGAAATCAAGCAATCGAAGAACAAATGAACAACTCGCCGCTCGATCCTGATTCAGCGATCCTTGATCTCAGGACCGGCTACAGGCTGGCAGCCGAGTTTTATGATCGCTGGCATTGGCAGGAGTTTTGGCGACGAAACGAATTGCCTGTGGTGCGGGAATGGCTGGCGTCGCTGGACGCTGGGAACGTCCTGGACGCAGGCGCGGGGACGGGGCTATATCGCGCTGTCATCGAGAGTTCGGGACACCGCGGGATTGGCCTGGACATTTCAAGAGAGATGCTTCTCGTCCAGCGACGAACTCACCCCGAAGCCATGCAGGTGCAGGGGAGCCTGGATGCGCTTCCATTCCGCGACTCCTCCTTAGATTACATTCTCTCCACAAGAGTTTTGACTCACGTCCCCGCATTGCTTTTGGTCTTCAGGGAGTTTGCGCGAACCGTGAGACCGGGCGGGCAGTTGCTTCTAGCTGATCTCCATCCGGAGCACCCTTATTCGACAATGTCGATCAAAGCGAACAGGCGGAAGATATCGATCGAGATCCGCAAGTATTCGATTGAGGAGCTCAAGGACAGTATCGGCGCTGCTGGCCTTCATCTGGTGGAATTCCGCAGCTATGGTCTGAAAGACATCGCGTGGAAACCCCCGCACGAGGGATTCAAGAACGTTTATCGCGATCCCACTCACCCGATCTTCTATACCGCGCAGCTTGTTCGACCTTGAAATTGGCGAGCCGGCCATATGCGGCGGCGGTGGGCCATATGCGGGCTGTGTCGATGCCCTTTTTGAGTTGCAGTTGGTGAGGAGCTAGTCAATCCCCAACTCTTTAGCGAGTGCTTTCCACTTGCTATCCACTAATGTTTTCGTTTTTGCATCCATCACAATTTCATCGGGCCATGGCCGCGTGAAGCC
>PMXH01000199.1 GCA_003165855.1 Acidobacteriaceae bacterium
GCCATCCATTTATGTATCAGGAATGCGCGGGAAGAGCAACCGCCCCACGCTCATTGGAACCTCGGAAACGGCAGCGAGTTGCCTGAGAGGCAGTACCGAGTACCTAGTACCCAGTGATAAAGAAGAAGGCAACGAACACCGGGAGAGCTTTTTCTTGGTACTAGCTACTGGGTACTGTGCTTACGCTTCTTGTCCCGCGGAAACTGGCTCGGGCGCTTTCTCGGCGTTCGTACTGGTTGAATCCAACGGCAGATGAATTTCTACGCGCAGCCCCCCTTCAGCCCGGTTGAATGCTGCAACCCGGCCACCATGAAAGCGCACCGCTCTTTCCGTGATAGCCAGACCGAGGCCAACACCTCCGGTCAGCCGGCCTCGATCATCGTCCAGACGATAGAACGGCTGGAACAGCTTCTCGAGCGCGTCGGCCGGAACGCCGGAACCACAATCGGTAACGCTTACGACCGCTTCCGTGCCACTCGCGTTTTCGGCCCTCTCCAGATGAATCTCAACCGTGGTGCCTTCGCGGGTGTAACGGATGGCATTGCGCACCACGTTCTCAATCGCGCTGTGCAAGAGAGAGGCTTCTCCGCAAACTCCCCAGCTTCCAGCGGAGATTTCGCTGCGCACGTGGCAGTGCCGCGCCTGAGCCTCGAACTCAGCGTCTTCCGCCACGCTTAGCACCACTTCGTCGAGAGACACCGGCGTTGCGGGCACATGCTGCTCACCATCTTCCAGGCGAGCCAGAGTCAGAATGCGTCCGATCAATTCGTTCAAGCGGCTGGCTTCGAGTTCAATGCGATCAAGCATGGACCCGCTCTCCGCATTGGCGCGTTGGCGAGCCAGGCCCAAAGCAACGTTCAGCCGCGCCAAGGGCGAGCGCAGTTCGTGTGAAATGTCGTTAAGCAAGCGAGATTGCGCCTTCACCAGCCTCTCCAGGCGTTCCGCCATGCCGTCAAAGTCTCGCATTAAGCCCGCCACCTCGTCGCGTCTCCGGACGTCGGGAGCGCCCGCCCGCGCCGCGAGGTCGCCGGCGGCTAATTGGCGGGTGGCGGCACGCAAGCGAACGATTGGCATGGTAAGAAACCACGCCAGCACGTAGCAGACAAGTCCAGAGGAGATGACGGCGATAACCAGCCCAGGGATGGGCAGTCCTCGAGGCCCCAGAAAGAGGCGTGGTCCCGGCGGAGGAGACAACACCAGCGTATAGCGATGCAATCCGTCCGAGGAAGAGCGCGAATCGCGCAACACCGGAGGGGGCGCAGGAAAAATGAAACCCTCATGCGGCACCCGGGGTCCGCCGGTTGCGACCCGGAGCGCCCAGTCCGGCGCGCCTCGATGCGAGACTTCCTCCATGTTCTCATTGAAAAGATAACCGCGAACGTGTTGAGTCCTCTCCAGATTCTCCAGGTATTCCCGAAGCACCCGATTGCCTCCCTGTTCGTACACATTCACCGAGTCGTTCAAAGCGACAGAAAGCAGAGCTTCCCAACTGGAGGTCCGCGGGCGAAAAGCCAGCGTGACAAGGATTGCGAGCACAAGAAAGAGAGCAAAAGCCATCCAGAAGGACAGAAAAATCTTGAGGAACAGGCTCTTCATGACGTGGTCTTGACCTTTTCGCCGGACTTCTCCCGTGGCCGGGCGAAGATGTAGCCGACGCCGCGAATGGTTTTGATGTGCTCGTCGGCGTCGGTGTCGCCGAGTTTCTTGCGGACCTTGCTGACGTGCATGTCGATGCTGCGGTCAAAGGGCGAGAACTTGCGGCTGAGCACGGCATTCACCAGGCGCTCGCGCGGGACCACGCGTCCGGCCTCGCGCAGCAGCACTTCCAGCAGATTGAACTCGACTGAAGTGAGATCGACCGGCTGGCCGTCGCGGCGCACGCTGCGCGTAGCCGGATCGAGTTCGATCTCGCCCACGCGAACCACCTCAGGTGCCGATGGGGCGGACTTGTCGCTGCGGGTGCGGCGAAGAACGGCGCGGATACGCGCGACCAGCTCTCGCGGATTGAAAGGCTTGGGCAGATAATCGTCGGCTCCGATCTCCAGACCGACGATGCGGTCCACATCTTCCCCGCGAGCGGTGAGCAAGAGCACGGGCAGGCGTGAGGTCGCGCGGATCCTACGCAACACCTCGAAACCGTTGATGCCGGGGAGCATCACGTCTAGAACCACAAGCAGGTAGCCGCCCCCGGTGGCGCGCTGCAATCCGCTCTCGCCGTCGTGCGCCGCTTCCACGACAAACCCTTCGGCCTGCAAGTACTCGCTGACCAGAGTGCAGAGTTCGACGTCGTCGTCGATAACCAGAATTCTTTCCATCTTCGTGGTTTTCATTGTGCACCAAGCAAACAGCGCGAGCGGTAAAGAATTGTCAAACGTAACTCGCTACCGATTGACAAAACTTTACTCGCTTTTACGGAGTTTTTACTACTTTTCCGCAGGAATCGTGTTCCTATAACCGTAACCACAAAGGCCCAGGTTTCCCGGCAACGACAACGAAGAAGGTCGCTTGTAGGGAACCGGTCTTGAAGGAGTCAGAGTTTATGAAATCGATTCGTTTTCGTTTCCTTGTAGCGGCGCTGGCGGTGTTGTTAGGCAGTGCGATCGCCAAATCACAGACCGCGGATGCACCTCCACCGATGCGCGGCCATGAATTCGGCATGGAAGGCCACATGATGGGCTTCTTCGCGAAGTACCTGGACCTGAGCGACGCCCAGCGTGAGCAGATGAAGGCCATCATGCAGAAAGAGCGCCCCACGCTGCAGCCGCTGATGCAGCAGCTTCACCAGATGGAGGCGCAACTCAAGCAGTATGAGGAAGGCACCTACGATGAAGCCAAGGTGCAGCCTCTCGTCGCGCAGCAGGCGCAGACCATGGTGCAGCTGAAAGTGCAGGAGACCCGGATTCACAACGAGTTGTTCCAGTTGCTCACCGCGGACCAGCAGGCCAAGATGAAAGAATTCGAGGCCAACCGGGAAGCGCGCATGCAGCAACATACGCAGAGTGCGCCGCCTGCTCCTGCTGAGCAGTAAGGCAGCAGATTTCTGCGCGAGCTAGGGTTGAAGCAATTTGAAATCACAGCCGCGCGGGTCGGATCTCTGGCTGACCCGGCGCGGCTGTGACGAGGCAGGATGCCATGGATCTGGCTGAGGTATTCGTCTTCGACTTGGGATGGGCCTTCTTCGCCGCCTGGGGAGTGGTTCTTACGACGCTCAGCCTGATCGCCTTCGGTCGGGATCTCCTTCCGTCTACGCCGCGCGCAAACCGCGATCAAGAACGTCCTTAGACTCGCGGCGAGCTAGGCTTGTTCCTCGATTTATTAAGAAACTTCGTTCCACTCCTCTCTGCCAAAACTTGAACCCCGCCTGCTAGAATTTCATCTACACAACCTGCATGATTCCCAAAAGTATGCGTCCGCTAGTTCCCTACCTCAAGCGCTATCGCTGGGGCTTCGTGGCGGGCGCGGTTTGCATTGTCCTGAGCAACGGCGCCTGGGCGGGACTGCCCCGGGTAATCGGCAACGCCGCGCAGAGCCTGGAAGGTGGCGTTAGCCGGCATAAGCTTCTGATCTTCGCCCTGCAGGTTCTGGCGCTGGCGGCGGTGCGGGGAGTTTTCCTGTTCCTGACGCGCTGGGTCGTGATCGGCATCTCGCGCGATATCGAGTTCGACCTGCGCAATGACCTTTTCGCCCACCTGGAAACGCTTTCCTACTCCTACTACCAGCGCATGCGCACCGGCGACATAATGGCAAGGGTCACAAATGATCTAAACGCGGTGCGCATGCTGCTGGGTCCGGCCATCATGTACTCGGCGAATACGCTGGTTTTCACCACCGCGGCGCTGTGGTTCATGATGCGCAACAGTCCCAAGCTGACGTTCTATGCGTTTCTGCCGCTGCCCGTGGTCAGCATCGTCATTCAGTACTTCGGACGGCTCATTCATGAGCGTTTCGAGAGAATTCAGGCGATGTTCTCCGACATTTCGGCGCGGGCCCAGGAAAACTTTTCCGGGGCGCGCGTGATTCGCGCCTACGTGCAGGAAGAGGCGGAGATCGCATCTTTCGAAACTGCGAACCTAGAATATGTAGCGCGCAGCCTCAAACTGGTGCGGCTGATGGGTATGCTTTGGCCCACGCTGGAGCTCATGCTCGGCCTGGCCCTCGTGCTGGTGTTGTGGATGGGCGGGCGGGAAGTGTTGCAAGGCCACATGCAGATTGGAGCATTCACCGCCTTCAACATTTACATGATGCAGCTTACTTTCCCCATTATCGCGCTGGGCTGGGTGATCAACATTTTCCAGCGGGGCACGGCGTCGCTGGTCCGTCTGAATGAGATTCTGCAGGAAAAGCCTGAGATCAAAGATGACATCGAGGCCCGCGACCGGCAAGTGGAAGGCGAGATCGAATTCCGTGGCCTGAGTTTTGAATATGAGGGCAAGCGCGTGCTGCACGATCTGAACCTGCGAATTCCAGCGGGCAGCAGTATGGCGATCGTCGGTCCGACGGGCTCGGGAAAAACCACGCTGGTCAATCTGATTCCGCGNNCCGCGCATCCTCATCCTCGATGATGCGCTCTCGAGCGTCGACACTCACACCGAGGACAAGATTCTGAATCACCTGCGCGATGTGATGCAGGGCCGCACCACCATCTTCATTTCCCACCGCGTGTCCACGGTGCGAAACGCCGACCGCATCGCCGTACTGCACGACGGACGCATCGTGGAACTGGGAACGCACGACGAACTGCTCACCTTGAACGGCTACTACAGCGACCTGTATAACAAGCAATTGCTGGAAGAGGAACTGGCCGAGGTTTGAAGCCAGTTAAACGCGGCGCGACCCATCGGAATCGAACACTACCCTGCCATGCAGCGAGTCGACGCACCTGAGATTCTCGATTCCGACGCCTGCTCTCCCGCCGACGTGCAGACTTCAATGCGGGATATCGGCCGGGTGAACCGCTGGTTCGGCGGGGTCACCACCACGCAAAAAATGGTGGAGCGTGTGGCCGAAGCCACTGGGATGCGCCGCCTCTCGCTGCTGGAAGTCGCAGCGGGTCTGGGCGAACTGCCGGAACTGGTCTCGCGGAGACTGGCACAACGCGGAATCGCGCTGGACGTAGCGCTGCTGGATCGGGCGCAGTCTCATCTGCCCGTGGAAAATCCGACCGAAGGAAATCCTAGTCATCGCTCCGTTGTAGGCGATGCGTTTGCCCTGCCTTTCGGCGATGGTGCTTTCGATCTGGTAAGTTGCTGCCTTTTTGCCCATCATCTGAATCCTCAGCAACTGGCACAGTTCGTGTGGGAGGGTTTGCGAGTGAGCCGGCGCGCGGTGCTGATCAATGACCTGGTGCGGCATCCCTTGCATCTGGCTTTGGCGTTTTCTGGGTTTCCCCTCATGCGCAGCCGCATAGCCTGGCTCGATGGGCTGACTTCGGTGCGACGGGCGTATGTGCCGGAGGAGATTCGGTGCTTGCTTGCGTCCGATTTCTCTGCAAAACCTGTGCAGGTGGATATCTCTCGCCATTATCTATTCCGCATGGGGGTGATTGTCTGGAAGTCCTGCTGAGTCCCGCAGCGCCTAAAGGCGCATCTCAATTCAGCGGCTCTCATGGCACGCCTGAAGGCATGCCCTGATACGAATCTTCAGCTCTTAGCAGTCTGCCTAGCGGACGACCAGCACTTCGCGCACATTATCCCGGGCCAGAAAGAACTTGATAGAAGCGAAGTCGCGGAAGAGATTTTCGATATGGCGGTTGTTGAACACGCGCTGCAACTGAAATCCATCCGAGATAGCAGTGTGGACCGCTCCGGTGGGACCGCGGCGGGCTTCCCGGCGCAGCACAATCTTCTGCATCTCAAGCGTGTCGGCGCCGACGATGTGGAAGCGATGGCAGGGCGAGTCCGGACCAGCGTCGCGCGTGTGAAAGAATGCCAGAAGCATGCCGCCGGGTTTCAAGACTGACCAGAGCCGTCCCACGACCGGCTTGACCAGGCTCTCATCAAGGTAGTCCGGCAGATTCCAGCACAGGATGAAATCGAAGTGAGCCGCTGGATAGACCAGGTTATCGGCGAGAAACTTGCGGCTATCGAGAACCGCAACTCCCTGATCGTCTTTGGTAAGAAGTTCGGGATCGGTGGAGGCAGTCAGCAGGTCTTCGCTGTAGATTCTGTGTCCGTGTTCGGTGAAGTGGCGAATGTTGGTGGGGGAAGTCGATCCCAGGTCCAGAATGCAAAGGTTCTCGGCGGACTCCCAGGTGCGAGTCAACTCACCCAGGCCGCTGGAGCGGCGGGTGAGCTTCTGCGAGCCCTGCGCCGGGATGGTGTCCGGTCCGGACGAACCTCGAAAGAGTTTCATGAAAGTCTGCGAGACTGACGACATCCTGACTGCCGATCCGCTCAGGCCTATCTTACTTTTGGTCGGTACGGTGAATATCAACCTTGCCCTTCAAGAAAGCACCTTCTTCGATGGAGATGCGCTGGGCCGTGATATCCCCGGTGACGATGGCGGACTTGCGCAAGTCCACACGGTCACTGGCCTGAATGTTGCCTTCGAGTTTTCCCTGCACCACAACGCCTTTGGCGTCGACGCTGGCTTTGACCTGGCCGTTGGGGCCGACCGTAAGGCTGTTGCCCTTGAGAGCGATACTACCCTCAACCTGGCCATCCACGTAAAGATCTTCGCTGCCCGAAAGTTCGCCTTTGATGAAGACTGACTTGCCGATTTGTGCCAACGCGGTGGCTGGTGTGCTCATGGGACGTTCTCCTAAATGCAACAGGATCCGCGCCGTTTGCTCCCGAATCAATATTTACGGGACAAATCGGAACGTTGCTCACTGCAACGACTATACGCAAGGCACGGAGTGCGCGGCAAGCCGTGCTTATTCCAGCCGGATTACCCGGTTCCCTGTAGGGATGCCAAGAAGCCAATTGTTACACTAAAAGCGTGGTGGGAGTGGTAAGACGGATATGATGAATGCAGTGGGAAAAGCTCTGCGAATCGCCGTCGCTGTTTCGCCGGTTGCCTGGCTCGCCGGCATGGGCACGCTTGCGCTTGCCACCGGAACGCCGTTGCTTTCCGCGCAGGATGCGGCTTCTCCAATCGAACTGGTGCGCAGCACGGTGGCCAACGAAGTAGCTGCCGCCAACGACGATTCCACGAAACACATGTTCCGGTCGCGCAAGCAGACTCCGCAGGGCTCACAGACCAGGCTTTATGTGGAGACGCGGCAGGCGATGGCCGGCATGACCATCGCCTATAACGACCGGCCTCTCACGCCGGAACAAACACAGGGCGAGAAGAATCGCATGGCGGGTGTTGTGGGCAACCCGGAGCAACTGAGCCACAAGCATTCGCAGGAGCAGGAGAATGACGAACACACGCTACGCATTGTGAAAGCTTTGCCCGAAGCTTTCCTTTACGACTATGACGGTGAGGAAAAAGGCGCGGCCGACCTGGGCAAGGACGGAGGCCGGTTGGTGCGGCTGAAGTTCCGGCCCAATCCGGCATACCATCCTCCTTCTCGCGTGGAAGAGGTGCTCGCCGGCATGCAGGGATTTGTTCTGATTGATGCCGCGTCACGCAGGCTCGCCAGGATCGACGGAACCCTGTTCAAAGAGGTCAGCTTCGGATGGGGAATTCTGGGGCACCTCGATCGAGGCGGACATTTTCTGGTGGAGCAGCGGGATGTTGGGGATGGCTCCTGGGACGTCTCGCGCATGTCGCTGAGTTTTGCCGGCAAGATTCTTCTATTCAAGAGTATTGCTATCAAGTCCGAGGAAGTTTTCAGCGACTTTCGGCGCGTGCCTGCCGGCACTACGTTTGCCCAGGGTGTGGAGATGCTGAAGGCGGAACAGGCGAGGCTGGCGGAGAGTCATAACCTGGGAGCAGCGGCGACGGAGATGAAGTCGCACTAGGAGTCGGCGGTCAATGAGCGTAATAGAGGTATTACAACAACTCCTTCGATTCGTTCAGCCTCGCGATCCTAATCCCAAGGCGGGTCCCAAGAATGCGTATGCGATGAGAAGTCCCGCAAGTCCGAGACCAACAAAAACGGAAGCAACAAACAAGAGATGAGTCAGCGGCATTGCGCCGCTGCCTTCGCTCAACTCGCCGAGAAAAGCCAACCCACCAATTGCGATCCCTACGACCACCACAATGCCCCAACGATGCCACGAGGTTAATGCCTTGGTCCCTGGTGGTGTCGCCACAGTTGATTCTTCGTCTCGCTCGTGAGGCACGAGCGAAACTAGCTGTACCCTCATCGGCGCAAAAAGAACCAAAGCTCCTACGACGACAGTGAGAAGATGAGTACTGGTTCGTTGGATCAGTTGTTCCGGGTAAACTGCCAGCACGAATGTGACAGATAGCGCGGAGAGAACCACCCTGCCCCAAGCCGTAGACCGACTATCCGCCACCAGCGCCAGCGAATTCCTGATTAGCAAGTGCACAGCCAAAGCGATCACCGCCAGGCCGCACAGCAGTATGATCAACTCGCGACTCGACACCGCATTGGCCCACAGCGAGGGATGTCGAGCCATAGCGATCGCATCGGCCAAGAGCGTCACGAGTACCGTGAGGACAACGGCTTCTTGCGAGCGAACGAGGTACAGACGTTGCGCGTGGGTCGGAGGCTGTTTGCGGTAAGGCCGAAAGGCACGCACAAGCGAGAGTAGCGCAATCAGCATGCCTACGATCGCGCCGAATGAGCCCACCGCGTCATACGGGTCATCGCCGAACGGAATGATGCCGCGCAAACGTGGGTCGTGCTTGGCGAACATGAATGACCACCAGAAAAGGATCGCGAGTCCGAACACGATCAGCGCACTCCGCTTGAGGGGCTGTGGCATGGTTGACTGTCTCTTGGACTGTGTTGAGAGATTATCGCTCAAACGGTGTCACTGGCGAAACCAGCGATTGCACCAACCACCACACGTGAGATGGCTTTCAGCGTCATGTGTGAAGCGTTTCCTTCCTTACCGTCAACTTCTCGATAAGATCTTCTTTGATTCGATAGCCCGTGCCGGCCTGGTCGCTGACCGCAATCATTCCTTGTGGTGAGCCTTGCACTTCCGGATCGATGATGTCTTCTTTCCAGTAGCGCTTGGAGGCGGAAACGTCCCCGGGCAGGGTGAAGTTCTCGAGCGTGGACAGTGCGATATTGTGCGCGCGGCCGATCCCCGATTCGAGCATGCCGCCGCACCAGACGGGNNGGAACAGGCGAGGCTGGCGGAGAATCATAAACTGGGAGCGGCGGCGGAGGGGCCGAGGTCGCACTAGGAAACATGCGGCGTTGCATGAGCTTTACCTGGCCGGCACCGCAAGTTTCCTCTCTAGTTCCTTCGCTAGTCCGACTTGAAAATCAGGCTCAATCGTTTTCGCCAGTGTGAGCGCTTTCTGATAGGAAGCGCGCGCCTCATTGAGCCGTCCCATGGCACTTAGGACGTCCCCTAGCAACGCATTCGGGTTCGCTGCGTCGGGTGCAAGAGCCACGGCCTGCTGCGCTTCTTCGAGAGCCTCCGGAAGCCGCTGAGATTCGAGCAGCCATTGCGCCTTCTGCGAGTGGCTGATCGATGCCGCGAGGGGAATCTCGAAATGGCCGTCGTAGACGAAAACTCCATAGTCAATAACCGCAGTGGGCCGGAGAGATTTGAATTGCTCATACGGATTCAAGGAGCCAGCGCCGAATTCAAAGCCAGAAAGATCGCCGGCACTAATGAGCACCGTACCGTCAATGGCGGGCGGAGCGTTCAAAGGTTCTTCCATCCAGAGCGAGTCCATGGTGGGCAGCGGCCTGCATGGAATTTTGTAGTATCCGGCATCGACCACCCCTTCGGCGAAGTAGATAAACCAACAGTCCTTTATGCCGCGCTGATCCCGGTAGCGCCGCACGTCCTTGAGTTGTTGCCCCCAATCGGAATTTGAGTCGCTGAGGAGTTCATGAACATGCGCGGGCCCTCCCCAGATTTCGTTGGCGTAGGCGATGTAGGCGGGATAGGCGCGCGAAGTCGATACCGCTTGGAAGATCAGAAGCGCGACGACTACGTAAGCCCATCTGCGGTTGCGCTGGATGAGGCTCCAGGTTGCGCCGCCGATCAGAACGGAGAGAAACAGATACATCGGCAGGATGTGGCGTACGCCAATGTTCATTCCGGCGCTCATCGCAACGAGCAGATAGAAAACCGGAGGGACGGTCAGGAAGATGATTTCGCGCCCGGCAGTCAGTCGTCGTGCAAGGATCGCGAAGATCGTGATCAGCAACAGCAAGAGGAACGACAGACTCGATTTGATCACGAAGGCGACCGGGAAATAGAACCACACACCGTGGGGATAGACCTTGCCGAGCAGGAAACTGGTGTAGAAATCTGACATGATGCGGACATCGGCGAGTCCGTAGATGTAGGACTCAGGCAGAAGATGGAATCGGGCCACGGTCTGGAGGAGGCGAACTTCGTGCGGCCGCGAGAGGCCCTGCACGAATTCATTCAACGGAGGATTCATCTGCCGGCCTTCGGCGCGCGCTTGATAACGGAATCCGTAGGCACCCCAAAGAATTGTGATCGCGATAGCGCCGATGGCGACAAGGGCAACAGCGAGTTGCCGGGCGCGCTTTGCCGGCGAAGCGCGCACGCCGCCCGGAGCTTCCGTGGCGCGTCCGTTCCGCACCACTTCAGAGACCGCCAGCAATAAGAGCATCGGGAAAAGCAAAATGCCGGTGTGCTTGGCAGCGAGTGCGAGTCCGGTGGCAAGTCCTGTAACAATCAGTCGCCAGGCGGAGGGCACTTTCACATAGCGATAGAACGCATAAACTGCAGCGAACATGAAGCATGAGAGACCGGCGTCTGTGCCGACAAGCGCCCCGTGAGCCAGCAGATTCGGATCGAATGCCAGCAGGGCGAGAGCAATGAAGCCTGCAGCCGTGCCAAACATTTCCTGTGCAGCTAGAAATACGAGGAGCGCGAGCAGAAGTGTGAAGAACGAAACCGCCATTCGCGCGCGGAAGAGCATGGTATCGGCGTCGTTCTTGAAGAGGAAATCTTTGCCATCGCCGAACGCCTCGTGTTTGAAAGTGCGATCTTGCAATACCGGCACGTTAAGCGGCATGTTGAGCAAAGGAATCGCCGCGACTAATTTGACCAGCGGAGGATGCTCCGGGTTCAGACCGAAGTCGGCGTGCTTCCACGACATGTATCCGGCGAAGATGTGGTCATCTTCGTCCCAGGTGATGGAGTTGCGGTGCACGGAGAAAGCGAGCTGGAGAAAAAGCACCAGGAGCAGAGCGGCGACGCCGATGGTGATCCAGGCGCGGCGTCTGATTTGAACGGGTTGAGACAAGTCCCCTCCGATACAACAAGTCATCGCGACTGCCTGGGATCCCAGACTTCATGGCGCCTATCGGCGATCGCGCTTCGTCAGGATTCTAGCGGAAAGTCGGAAGCTTCCAGCGTCATGCACGAAGCGTCTCCTTCTTTACCGTCAGCTTTTCGATGAGATCTTCTTTAACGCGATAACCTGTCCCAGGCTGGCCGCTGATCGCGATCATCCCCTGGGGCGAAACTCGCACTTCCGGATCGATGATGTCTTCCTTCCAGTAACGCTTGGAGGCGGACACGTCACCGGGCAGGGTGAAATTCTCGAGCGTGGAAAGTGCGATATTGTGCGCGCGGCCAATTCCTGATTCCAGCATGCCGCCGCACCAGACGGGAATCTTCTGCGACTGGCAGATGTCGTGAATCTTCTTAGCTTCGGTAAATCCGCCGACGCGGCCGACTTTGATGTTGATGATGCGGCACGCGCCGGTCTCCACCGCAATGGCCGCCTTGCGCGCGCTCACGATCGATTCATCGAGGCAAATGGCGGTGCGTAGTTCTTTTTGCAGGCGCGCGTGGTAGAAGATGTCGTCGTCCCAGAGCGGCTGCTCGATCATCAGCAGATTGAATTGATCAAAGCTGCGCAGATGTTCCACCTGGTCAAGGGTATAGGCGGAGTTGGCGTCGCAGCTCAGCGTAATGTCGGCCCACCGCGAGCGGATTTTTTCGAGCACGTTCACATCCCAGCCCGGTTTGACCTTGACCTTGATGCGGCGGTAGCCGGCGGCCAGTTCGATCTGGATTTTGTCGAGCAATTGCTCGACGGAATCCTGAATGCCGATCGAAACTCCACACGAGATTTCAGTCCGCGTACCGCCCAGCAGCTTCCATAGGGGCTGGTTTGTCTGTTTCGCCTCGGCATCCCACAGCGCATTTTCGAGCGCGGCCTTGGCCATGCGGTGGCCGCGCACTTTGGAGAAGAGAGCCGCACAGTCGCGCGCCGATTCGATGCTGCGACCGAGCACGGCAGGCGCGAGGTAGCGACTGATGGTGAGCCAGGAACTGTCGATCCACTCGCTGCTATAGAAAGGATCTTCGCCGGCCACGCATTCACCCCAGCCGTCGACCCCGTCGCAATGCGCGGTAAGCAGTACGATGCGGCGGCTGTAGGTGCGTCCGAAGCTCGTCTCGAAGAAATGGACGAGCGGCATTTGAATCTCACGGAGGGTGATGGCTTCAATCTTCATAATGTGAGGGCTTCGGCTATCGGGCTTCGGGGTTCGGCCAAACCAAAATCTTGCGGTCTCTGACAATCCGAGGTGACGCCGTGCTTTGCGTCAACAGATTTTGCCGAAGCCCGAAGCCCGAAAGCCGAAGCCCGGTATCATTCTTCCGACGCATACGACCACTTCTCATCCCATCTGCCGAGCAGGAATTTGCCGTCGCCTGCGGCATCGCGCTCATAACCTAGCACGGCAAACCCGTCATCGAACGCGCGCAGGAATTGCTCGCGGTTGTGTTCCTGCACCTGCTGCGCCTGGCTTCGAGTTTTCACAGCGGCCTTCCATTCGTAAATCTGCGCCGGCACTGCAATGGCAGCTTGTTGGTTGAATGCCGGGTTCTTTCCCGTTGCCAACAAAGTTTCCACGCGCTTCGACTTGAGCCACCACTCGGCGATGAGGCGGTCACTGGGAAGTCCACCCTGCAGGGGCGAAGACGTGATTCCATATTGATTAATGTTGTAACGCCGCGCGATGGCTCCCAGCTTTTCAATATTCAGGTACGCGTTCTTGATCTCGAGCGGATCGAAAGTCCACTCGATCAGTTCGATGCCGCGCGCGAGTGCTTCTTCGCGCTGCAACAGCTTTAGGCGGCGGCCCAGTCCGCCATTGCGGTGATCCTTGCGGACGGCCAGCATGTGCGAATGAAGATAGATGTGGCCCGACCGCGTGCCCGGCACCGAAAGAGCGAAGCCAACCATCTCGCTGCCCTCGAATGCGCCCATCACCTGCCCGCCAACCTTCTCGGCGACGACGAACAGGCGCAGCGGAACCAGCTCGGCATCGCTGAAGTTCCAGACATCTTTCTGCAACGCAACGCAGGCCCGGAGCTCATCAATCCCCTGACACCGGCGAATCACGATGGCGTCCGGGCTCACGGCTTCTCCTGCTGCTTGGCCTTTTGCCAGAGCGATTCAAGCTCGTCCATCGAAGCACGATCGGGACCGGTCCCGCCTTCGTGCAGGCGCTGCTCCATCCATTGAAAGCGGCGGCGAAATTTGCGATTGGTCTGGCGCAAAGCAGATTCAGGATCGAGAGCAAGATAGCGGGCGATGTTGACCAGCACAAAGAAGAGGTCGCCGACTTCTTCTTCCAATCGAATCCGCAGATCTTCAGGAATAGTCTGGCGACCGGAGCCGGCAACGCCGCCGCCTTCGGGGCGCGGACCGGGAGCGGGAAACTCCTGAAGATGCTGGCAAAGCTCGGCGGTTTCCTCGCCGAGTTTCGCGAACAGACCTTCCATGTCAGGCCAGTCGAAACCTATCTGCGCCGCGCGCGAACTGAGTTTGTGGGCCTCCAGCAATGCCGGCATGGAGGAAGAGATCCCTGCCAGAATCGATGGTGCAGTCTTCCCTACCCCAGCGCCTTCGCCCGCAGTGTCACCTAGCCGCTTCTTTCGTTCTTCGACCTTCAACGCTTCCCAGTTGCGCTTTACCTCGGTGGAAGTATCTGCTTTCGCGTCTCCAAATACATGAGGATGCCGGTCCACCAGCTTGCGCGAGAGCCGGTCGAGAACGTCGTCGATCGAAAACGATCCCTGCTCTTTCGCCATTTCCGAATAGAAGAGCACCTGCAGCAGCAGATCGCCGAGTTCGCCGGGAAGCTCCTCCCAGTCGCGATTGTCGATCGCTTCCAGGACTTCGTAGGTTTCTTCCAGCGTGTAAGGCTTGATCGAGTCGAAGGTTTGCTCGCGATCCCAGGGGCAGCCCCCCGGAGCCCGCAAGCGCTCCATGATAGCGACTGCGCGTTCGAAACGTTCGCCGGTTGTGGACATTCACAACCACTTTAAATGACCCCTCGCGGTGCGGGCAATGCGCGCTCGACTTCGACGCCGCTTCGATAGCGATAATCCCTGGCACGGACCGCGGCATCTAATAGGTTTGGAACCTCGGCGACGTCCTCGATACCAAGGATGCCGGCCGTGTATTTTGAGGAGGATGACTATTATGCCAAATACTCTACAAGGAAAGACGGTCGCAATCCTGGCAACCGATGGTTTTGAACAGTCGGAACTCTTGAAGCCAAAACAGGCTCTGGAAGCCGCAGGCGCACGAACCCAAGTAGTTTCGCCGACCGAGAAGAAGATCAAAGGCTGGAATCACAAAGATTGGGGTGAGGAGGTCGCGGTCGACGTTGCTCTGAAGTCCGCAGACGCGGAGCAATATGATGCGCTGCTGTTGCCCGGCGGAGTGATGAATCCCGATCAGCTGCGGATGAATCCGGACGCGGTTCGCTTCGTGAAGCAGTTCTTCGATCAGGGGAAACCGGTAGCCGCGATCTGCCACGGTCCGTGGATGCTGGTGGAGACCGGCGAGGTACGAGGCCGTACCATAACTTCCTGGCCTTCCCTGAAAACCGATATTCGCAACGCGGGTGGAACCTGGGTGGACGAAGAAGCAGTCGTGAGTAAAGGCGTGGTCACCAGCCGCAATCCCGACGACATTCCGGCCTTCAATCGAGAACTGATCGCTCTATTCTCCAAAGGTGCCACTGGGGTCGGAAAACCCGTCCCAAAGATCGCCCAAACAAAGATCGCCTAGATAAAGCCGAAGCAAGATAAGGATACCGGCCTGACTGCTCCCGCACGGCAGGCCGGCCTTGGCTTACACTCCCATTTCGGAACGTTCGGCCGGCGAAGTTCGACTTTTGGCCCTGCCATTTTGCGGTACCAAGGTTACCTTCTCCCCCTGACCGACCCAGTGCACACTCTAGGGTGATCAGTGTTGCGGGTGGCCTTGCGGCTCTATCGTTACCTTTGAACTCTCTGTATCTGATTGATACACATGGTTTTAGCAACTAATCCACGAGCATCCCTCGAGGACCAACACTTCCAAGTGGTGGTGATCGGCGGGGGCATCAACGGCGTGGCCGTGGCGCGGCAGTGCGCTCGCGCGGGAAAGCACACGCTGCTGGTCGAACAGAACGATTTTGCTTCCGGGGTAACCAGCCGTTCCNNCGCATCATCCACGGAGGACTACGTTACCTGGAACACGGGGAGCTGGATCTGGTACGGGAATCGCTGCGCGACCGCGAAAAGTTGCTGCGGGAACGATCTCACCTCGTGCATCCCATGCACTTCGTCCTGCTGCTGAACGAGAAGAGTCAGCGTAGTGCGCTCAAAGTGCGTGCCGGATTGTGGCTCTACCAGCGTATCGCAGGAAAAGCGCCGGGCGCGGATGCCACCGAAATGGAACTGAAGCGGCTGGAGCGGGCGCTGGACGCCGGGCATCGATGGTCATTCTTCAATTATGAAGATGCCCAATGCGAGTTTCCCGAACGGTTGGTAGCGGAATGGTTGATGGAAGCCGTGGAGGCTGGGGCGATCGTCCGCAACCACATGGAAGCGCTGGCGGTTGACGTGGCCCATGGCCGCGTCCGAGGCGTTCTGCTACGCGACCAGATCACGGGGCGCGACCAGCGCGTGGACGCCGCCTGGGTGATCAACTGCAGTGGACCGTGGGCAGACCGTATGTGCCAACGTTCTTCGATTCACACCCAGAAACCGATGCTCGGCGGAGTGCGTGGCTCGCACATTGTTCTGCCGCGCTTTCCGGGTTCACCCAGTACGGCTGTCTACGCTGAAGCACTCGATGGCCGTCCCTTCTTTGTGCTGCCGTGGAATGACCAAATCCTGGTGGGAACAACGGAGGTTGCCGACAGCGGCGACCCAGGAAAGACAGTCCCGGCACCCGACGAAGTCAACTACCTCGTGCGATCGCTGGCCCAGTTGTTTCCCAAGGCAAAGATCTCGGCGCAGAGCGTGAAGCATGCCTTTGCCGGAATCCGGCCGCTCCCCTATTCTCCGGACAATCGTCCTTCCGCAGTTACACGGCGGCACATTCTGCACGACCATGCCGAGGACGGCGCTACCCACATGCTTTCCGTAATCGGCGGCAAGTTGACGACTGCTGCCTCGCTCGCCCGCGACTGTGCGCGAAAGATCGGGTTGAAGGCCGCGGAACCGGGTGCAATGGCCATAGGACCGGGACCTGCGCTCGATCCCTTGCTCGACGAGGCGGTACTCGAGGTTGCGCGCATTGGCGCGGTGAGTGAGGAATCGGCACGGGGCATGATCGAGTGGCACGGCAAACGCGCTGCGGACATCGCCCGCATGGCATTGGTGAGCGCGGAACTCCGCGCACCCATCTGTCCGCATACTTCCCACGTAATTGCCGAGGTGGTAGAGGCTTACCGCAGAGAGTTTGCCGTCACCTTGGGCGACGTTCTGCTGCGCAGAGTGCCGGTGGCGCTGGGCGCGTGCTGGTCCGAATCGTGCAGCCGCGAAGCCGCGTTGCGCATTGGCGCCGTTCTCGGCTGGAATGAACACACCATGGGAGCCAACCTGGAAGCTTTTGAAACCGAGCGTGACGCCTTCCTGCGCCCCCCGGCGCGGGCCACGGCTGCATTCGAAGCCGCTGCGGATTGAACCCGGCAAGTCACTTCTTAGCCACGGATCTACGCGGATTCGAAGGATAAACCTGAAGGTCACTAAGAAGATCGAAATGATGAAGATCAGGCATTAGGATCAGAGGGACGTATCCGTGAAGATCCGCGCGAATCCGTGGCTACGGTCTTTCTCTTTGCCGCCCGAGGCTCTCACGAGCCGTTTGGGATGATCGGAAATAATCCCATCCACGCCCCATCCCGAAAAGCGTTTCATGTCTCCGGCAGCATTCACCGTCCACACCAAAGTTTTCTTTCCTGCGGCTTTGATCTTGACGACAACACTCTGTCGAACCAGCTTGTAGTGCGGGATGACATACTCGACCGGCAACTTGGGCCAGAGGTTGAACTGGGCTCGCGTCTCGCAAATCAAGCCGAGCGGGATTGTGGCGTCGATCTCATGCGTGGTCCGCAGCACTTCAGGGAGAAACGAAGAGACCACATAGCCGCGGGAAGGAGTGTGGTCGCGAAGTAAATCCGCGGT
The DNA here is from genome assembly GCA_003165855.1 of Acidobacteriaceae bacterium. GTDB lineage: Bacteria > Acidobacteriota > Terriglobia > Terriglobales > Acidobacteriaceae > Sulfotelmatobacter. The sequence goes on from PMXH01000199.1 coordinate 17,511, forward strand.
GATTTTTTCCAGGCCAGGGACTTTCAGTTCGATATCAAGGAAGGCAGAACTGTGGTAGCGAGTCAGGACCTCGCGCAGCAGCGGAAGAGCTAACCGTTCAGCCGTGGATTGCACAATCTCGATGCCGTGGACGCTGGCGTCATGGCAGATCACCGCTTGCCCGTCCGCCGACAGCCGTACATCAAATTCGAAGCCATCGCATCCCTGAGCCAGCGCGAGATCGAAAGACGGCAGCGTGTTCTCAGGAACTGCCTTCTCAGCGCGCGCGCCGCGGTGGCCGAGAAGCAAGGGATGAGTCAGCATAGCTTTAGCAAGTTGTCAGTCCTCAGTGGGTTTTTCTGGCCACTGACCACTGATCACTGGCCACTGCTCTAATCCAGATCGAAATCGCGAATGGGCTTGCCCGTGTCCGGTGACTCCTTGGCCTTCTTCACCGCCTCCTGAAACTTTTTTTCCAGAAGCTCCGAGGAGTGCTTCTGCGCCTCGACCGATTGGCGGAAGATGGATTCGCGGCGGGTGTCCTGTTCTTTCATGGCGCGGGCCGCATCTTCCATGTCGGCGAACATTCTGGGCTTCACCGCGGCGGTGTGGGCAATTACGGCACGGGTTTCCGTGTCCACCTTCAGCAGCGCGCTGCAGCAGGGACACGTAACTTCGAAAGTGGGGGGATTCTTCGCCATTTGGCGAATCATACCGCAAAAGAGGGGATAACGCTCAACGGTTGAGCTTGATCGGAAAGATGTGGAAAACGCTCAGCAACTCCCAGCCCAGCAGGAAGATCGATAGCAGGACTATCAGCACCGCCATCAATTCTCCAAAGGTGAGGCCGCGACGATTAGGCTCGAAGCGCCTCGCGGCCAGGCTCAGGATATTCAGCGTTGCAAACCCGAAAACGACCGCCCAGAGAATGTTGTAAACATCGTTCCGGCGGCTGGAAAGGCGCTCGAAAACCACTAGAGTGGCAAGCAGCGCGGACTGGGCGCGCACCAGGTTGTGAACCGAGAATGCAACGCGAGTGAAGCTCGAGACCAACCCGGTGGTTGAAGAAAGAGTCATATCGCGCCGAATACATACAACAAATAAGAAGTCTGAAAACTGCCTAATTCCTTTGGATATTACATTTTTTTCTTCTCCGGGTCACGAATTAGGACGAACTCGGGGCACCAGTCGTATCAACGGCTTTCAACTCGAACCGTGAGGAAGCGAAGTCATCAGTTCTCGCTTTCACGAATGCTTTCAGTGCGACGCTCTTAGTTAAGATCGCAACGCTTTGAGTAAATGGCTACGTTTTCAGTAAGATGGATGCATGTCGGACCGGCGTGTCATTTTCTTCGATGTCGGCAATACTCTTCTCTTCCCTAACCGGGCGACGATGCTGGCCCCCATCGCAAGCCATTGTCATCCTACACTCGAGCATTGGCAGGCTCTGGAGCGCAGAACCAAAGCAGAATTTGACCAGGGCATGCAGGCAGGTCGCGTCGATCACGGTTTCTGGTGGACGTTTCACACTTACCTGCTGACAGAACTTGCTGAGGATGCGGGTATCCGCGACGCTCTGCGGCAGGAGTTGGTACGCAACACTCAGGACTCAGCCAACTGGGATCAGATCCTGCCCGGCACGCGCGAGGCCCTCGATCGAATTGGCGCTCAGTTCCGCATTGCCGTGATTTCCAACGCCGACGGGAAAATCGAGGAAGTGCTCTCCCGCTGCGGCATTGCGGACTGCTTTGAAAGCATCACGGATTCAGGAATCGTTGGTGTCGAGAAACCCCGTCCTGAGATTTTTGAGGCAGCGCTTCGAACCATGAACGCGCGCGCCGATGAAAGCCTCTACGTGGGCGATGTGTACTCCGTGGATTATGTGGGAGCCCGCAATGCGGGGATGGAGGCCGTCCTATTTGACGTGGCGGGAGCGTACCGTCATCGCCACGAGCCGCGCGTGGAATCCGTGGAGCAACTCGAAACCTGGCTGCGGCAATAAATTCTTGTCGTACAATCTTCTCCATCATGTTTGACTCCACGCGCCTTCTCCTGTTTCTGACGGCAGCGGTCTTGCTTGCCGTTGCGCCAGGTCCGGGAATGCTCTACGTGCTGGCGAGATGTCTGGCCGGAGGAAAACGCGAAGGAGTGCTCTCCGCGCTCGGCACGTTTCTGGGAGGCATGGTCCACGTTTTTGCCGCGGCCCTCGGAGTTTCCGTCATCCTCGCCCGATCAGCTCTGGCTTTCTCAACCGTGAAGTATGCGGGTGCGGCTTATCTGTGCTTTCTGGGTGTGAGAATGATCCTCGACGCACGGAAGGAAGCCCGCAAACAGGAAACATCTTCCCCGGACAAGTTCCCCGCGGCTACCTCCACGACAGCTCGAAACCCGCTGTGGCAGGGCGTCGCCACCGAAGTGCTTAATCCCAAGACTGCGCTGTTCTTTCTTTCCTTCATCCCGCAGTTCGTCAACCGAGGCGCCGGGCATGTGTTCCTTCAATTCGTGGCGTTGGGAACGATCTCAGTAGTTCTGAATACGTTGGCGGATCTGATCGTGATCCTGCTGGCGGGGCCGTTAGGGAAAAAGATTCGATCTTCCGCAGTCTTCCGCCGCCGGCAAAGAACGGTGACCGGCGCCATCATGATTGGGCTGGGAACATACCTGGCCACCAGCGAAAGCCATTAGCCGCGGCACCTCGGACCGATTCTCGCTTACAACTCCAAAATCTGATGGTCGAGGCAATCGATACTCATGGCGTCGTAAATATTTTTCAGCAATTCCGTTCCGTGACGAGCCACAAAGTAGGCTCCGGCCACGCCTCGTTCCTGCAAAGCGTTCGCGGGATACAGCGCCTGGCTGAGGCCTTCGGCATGACGGCTCACCACTTCGCTGCGGCGTAATTCGGCGGCCATGGCGCGTTCCCGCAAGCGGTCGAGTTGGTAGTGCACCTTCGAAGCGCCCGTCTGGCTGGCTTCGACCAGCGTCGGATCGAGTTTGCTCAGCGCTTCCTGCAACCCGGAAAAAGATTCTTCCACCGATTTATTCGCACGATCGAAGGCCGCCTGCAAATCCGCCGGCAGCGTGCGCGCGGCCAGAGTATGCCGAAGCGCCTCGAGCCCGTGAAACGTGTCAAGCACCGTGATACCATACTGCCGCAGCCAGCGCTGCACCTTGGGCTCGACCAGCGTTGCCGAAAAACGCGGCACGATCGGCGTCACTCGCCCGAGAATGGTTTCGTAAACCGCGCCCGCCTGCGCGAAGTATGCCGTCTCGGCCGCGCCACCGGTGTACGCCAGAGTTGGGAGAAGATAATCCTGCACCACCGGCCGCAGGAGCACGTTAGGACTGAAATTCTCAGGCGTCTTGTCGATGCGATCCAGCATTTCCGCGGATGAGAGCCTCTCCGCTCCCGGTTCGCTGCCGATAGTAAATTCCCCAGCCTGATCCGATCTGTTAACTCGGCGGTGGATCGCCGTGCGAGCGCCGTTGTGCATCGCGAAAAGCAGCACCGACGACGCCGTCACTTTTACTTGCTGAAAATATCCCGCGCTCTCCAGCGCCTCGCCTCGAGCGAGCAACGCTGTCTCCAAATCTTCCGCGCGCTCGATGGCGGCTCGATACAGGGGCGCTGCCACGCGATGCAGTTCTGCATCCGACGCGTCCAGAAGAATCACGCCCCACGGGCCAAACAGGCGCGCATAGAAGCGGGAAAACGCGCTGCCCAACGTCTCCCCGGGACGATACGACTCGCGCAAAAACTGCGCCGCTTCAGAATCTCCCAGCAGACCTGCTGCCTCCTCGATGAGCGGCAGGATTTCTTCGCCCAGGCGCACCTCGCTTACCGGCGCGCCCGCAATCCCGTGGCTGGAGGTCGTGAGCGTCCGCAGAAGGCCGTCGGGCCCGGGCATTGAAACGTGATTCACCTCGGCAAGGTCATGATCGTAGGTAGCCAGCCAGAAGACGGGAACCGCGTCGATGCCAGCTGAAGCAGCCTGTTCGCACAGTTTGACGGCGGTCAGCGCTTTGTAGATCGCAAACATCGGGCCACCGAATAATCCGACTTGTTGTCCGGTCACAACGGCGGCCGCCCCGCCGCGCAGCCGAGCGATGTTCGCGAAAGTCTGCGGCGAAGCTCCCCAAGACTTGTTCTGACGTTCAAGAATCGCGCTCACCCGCTCCCGCCGCGCAGAATCGTACTGCAGCGCGGAAGCCTCCTCCTTCAGCCATTCGGTGAAGTGTGGAGAATGCGGGTAAAAGGGATGAACTTTGGGAGAGTATGAAAGAAAGTCAGTGAAAAGGTGCGTGCTATGCGGGATTTGCGCGAAGGGCAAACACTGCGATTTCACCGGCAACACTCCTGACGCTGCCTATTTACGATGTTTTGGACGGATGAGATCATCGCAGGTCAACGCCTTTCATTCTACAGATGGCGTCGTAGTTGAGATGCCACAATCCGGCGCAGGATGCAAGATAATGGAAGTGTTCACGAAAGGGAATCCAGCATGAGTACGCTCGCTGCTTCTCTGAATATCGCTATGCCGTTCACATTGGAGGGTTCCGTCGTCCGCCTCGAACCGATTCGCCGCGAGCACGCCGAGAACTTCTGGGAGGCCGCAGAAGACGATCTCGACGATATTTTTCAATGGATCCCTTACCGCATGAAGATGCGGGAGGATTTTCAGCGTCTCGTGGAGAAGGCCTTTAGCGAGCAAGAACGCAGCGAGTCAATCGTATTTGCGACTGTCGAGCACGGCTCCGGACGCGTGATCGGCAGCACGCGGTTCATGAACATCGACCGCGTCAACCACCGCGTGGAGATCGGTTCCACCTGGATCGCGCGGCCGTGGCAGCGCACCGCAGTCAATACCGAAGCGAAATATCTGATGCTGCGGCATGCATTCGAGGTCTGGAAATGCATGCGGGTCGAACTGAAAACCGACGCCTTAAATCAAAGATCGCGCAACGCGATCCAGCGCATCGGCGCGAAAGAAGAAGGCACGTTGCGCAAGCATGTGATCACCTGGACCGGCCGCGTACGCGACTCGGTCTACTTCAGCATTTTGGATTCGGAGTGGCCGCAAGCGAAGGCGAGACTGGAGGCGATGCTGACTGCGGGACCCGCCTAGGCCACGATCAAGGGCACTAGCCGCCGCCTAACAAACTCACGTTTGCTTTCCTGATTGGTTGCCCACCGGGCTCCTTGACGATTTGGCCCTGCACCGTACAACTGGCGGACGGTTTGGGCGCGGGTGTTTGCGCCTCAATAGCGGATACGAGCGGCAAACACGACAGAACGACGAGGAGGAATTTCATCACCGCTCCCGAGAAGAACGTGGAACACCGACATTCTAGCGAAAGTACAAGGCCTCCCGCTGAGAACCGGTGTTGAACCTTTGGAGTTTCTGCGAGCATCCAACCCATTGACTTCGCTAGGTTTCGCACCTAGTCTGGAAGCAGTTCTTTGAGTATGGCCAATCCCACCAGTGGGGGCGTCACG
>PMXH01000023.1:0-1291 GCA_003165855.1 Acidobacteriaceae bacterium
TCGCTTCGCTCGGGATGACAACCGTTGCGCGAGCCTACTGCCTCGCCTCCGGCCTCCACTTATTCAGGAACTCGAGCAACGTCTCCGGTGTGAGGGAGCGCGCGTCCTCGAACTCCCCGTTTTTCTGGCTGACCACCAGCTTGCCGTCAGCTTCTGCTACCGCCAAGGTCGGAATGCCTTTGTCCAGCGTCACATTAAACTGTTTCACCACATCGGCATTCTTCTTTTCGTCCTCTCCCAGGTCGACGTGTACCACTTCATAGGCCGCCATCGCCGATGCGAAGTCGGGCCGATGAAACGCCAGGTCCAGCACGTGGCAGTCAAAACACCAGTTCGCGCCAAAAACCAGCAACACCCGCTTGTGCTGGGTTGCGGCTTTTTCTTCCGCTTCCTTGATCTCGGCGTGCGCATCCGCATCCGCCGGATAAATATTCCTTTTCATGTCCGATGGCTGTTCCAGGTGGGGATTGTCCGCTCTTTCAACGCCCGCCAACCGCCACTGGTCTCCTTGCTTTCGCCATCCCTGGCCATCGGTAACTCTCAGCGTCTTGCCATTGGGCAAAAGCACTTCAGCTTTGAAAACGATGCTCGCGCCGGCGGGCCGCTCCTTCATGCGGACGATTTCCAACTTTATGCTTTGCGCTTTCAAACCAAGCCAGAAACTCACGTCCGCGTCGGCATTGACCGTGATCCCGTTGGCCATCACCTGCGCCTCTGGATCCGTGCTGTAAGACGCTTTCAACGCCGCCGCATCTCCTGCGACAACCGCATTCTTCCATTGGTCCAGCGGTGCAAAACCCGTCGTTGAGTCCGCCATCGACGCCTGCCCAGATGCATGCTGTGCGGCAAACATCGCCGCTGCGATTCCAATCAGAAAAACTATGCTGCGAAAATATCCCCTCACCATCGTGGGCATCCTTTCACCTCGTGTCATTCTTCCCGCAAATGCCGCCCCGTCAGGCGTACAAACACATCCTCTAAACTGGCCTGCCGCGTTGTCAGATGCTGCAATTCCCTTGCCTGCTTTCCAATTGCGTCGAGCAATGCAGGAATCGTTAAATGCGGCTCCTTCACACTTAATGCCACNNCCGTCATCTTCGCGCACCGACTCCACGCTGGGCAACGCGCGCCAAGCTTCCATTGCCGCGCCGTCGGAATTCCCGCTCGCGGTTGGGCCAACTGCAAACTCCACCACGTGATGCCCTCCCAAGCGCTCAATCAAACTTGCCGGCGAACCCTCCGCGATGATCTGCCCATGATCTACAATCGCCAACCGGTCGCACAACCGCTC
>PMXH01000023.1:1308-30813 GCA_003165855.1 Acidobacteriaceae bacterium
CGATAGAAGCTGGCAAACAGTTCGACGGTTTCGCGCACGGAAAGTTTCTCGGAAAGCCGCGTCTCCTGCAGCGAAATCCCCAGCCACTCCCGCATCTCGCGCGCATTCTCCCGCCAGGAATGCCCGAGGATCGACACCTCGCCCGAAGTCGGCTCCAGCAGCCCCTCGAGGATCTCAATGGTCGTCGTCTTCCCTGCGCCATTGGGGCCGAGCAGACCNNGCGCCGTTGGGGCCGAGCAGACCGAAGCACTCCCCGGTCTGAATCTCAAGGTTCAGCCCGCGCACGGCCTCGACCTTGCCGTCATACGTCTTGCGCAGATCGCGGCATTGGATGGCTACGGCCACGCAGAGATTCTAACTTAGCCAGCGGCGCGAAGGGCAGTCAGGCGTAGGTTTTTGCAACAATCCAGCTCTGCTAAAATACCGCATCGCCGGATTCCTTTCCGGCATCTTCACTCCCATGCGCATCCCAAAGCGCGGCTTTACTTGACGGCGTTCCTTCTAAGACGCCCGTGTGTCGTTTCCAACCTTTTCAATTCTCATTTCTCAGTTCCAGCTTCTCACTTTGAAGCTGAGGACATGAAAGGAAGCAGCCTATGCTGCGCAGGTTCTGCCTGTTGTCTCTGTTTCTCGCCTTCGCTCTGTCCGCCCTGGCCGAGGACTCCCGCCACTTCACGTTTCACTACGCCTTCACCGTAAGGAATCTCCCGAGCGGAAAAAAGGTTCGCATCTGGATCCCCGCGGCCCAGTCCGACGCTTATCAGGAAGTTAAAATCGTCTCCGCTCAAGGCGATCTGCCGTTGAAAAAGAGCAGCGAATCGAAATACGGCAACCAGATTTATTATGCCGAAACCAACTCCGCGCAGCCGGAACTGCACTTTGACGTGGAGTACGACGTGGTCCGTCACGAGCGCGTGGCGCTCGGAGAAGCCGCGCCGCACGTAGTTGCCGTCTCACTCTCATCCACGGAAAAACGCCAAGACCTGCAGCCAGATGTCCTCGTCCCCGTCACCGGCTTACCCGCCGATCTGGCCGCGAAAGTCACGCAGGGCAGAACTCAGCCCCTCGACAAAGCCCGCGCCATCTACGATTACGTGTTCACCACGATGCGTTACGACAAAACTGGAACCGGCTGGGGCCATGGCGACGTTCTCTATGCCTGTGACGCCAAGAAAGGCAACTGCACCGACTTCCATTCTCTCTTCATCGCCATGGCTCGATCCCAAGGCATCCCGGCCCGCTTCGAAATCGGATTTCCGCTTCCTCCCGACAAGCACTCCGCCGAGATCGCCGGCTACCACTGCTGGTCCGATTTCTACATCGACGGCAAGGGATGGATTCCAGTAGACATTTCCGAGGCCTGGAAGCATCAGGAAAAACGCGACTACTTCTTCGGTTCCCACGACGTGAACCGCGTGCAGTTCAGTATGGGCCGCGACCTGCGCCTGAGTCCCGCGCAGGACGGCAAGCCACTGAACTATTTTGTCTATCCCTACGTGGAAGTCGATGGGCAGGAATTTCCGAACGTAGCGTTGGCCTTCTCGTTTGCCGACGCCGGTTCGGCAGTCGCCACGCGATAACGTTTGAGCGCCGCAGCCTTGATCCGGACGCCCGCAGTTATCGCGACGGAACGATGTCCCCTGGCCCACTCGGAGGCTGGGGCAGATCTGGCGGCGGCATGGGTGGGAGCGCCGTCGGTCCGTTGGCTGGCTTGGGCACATCTTGTGAATCTTCGCCCGGACGCCTCAGGCTCGGCGAGTTCGCCGGGCGCTCTTCCGGCTCTTTTTCCTTCTTCGCCTCTTTGTCCTTATCTCTGTCTGGCAGGATGACTTCTTTCTCCGTGCGCACGATCTTCTCGCCGCCCACCTTCATCGTCTCCACACGGACCACTTCATCTCCCACGAAGCGCACGAAATCGACATCCGCCGGGGCCTCGCCATAAATCCATTCTTCGTATTCGGTCTCACCGTCGCGCTCCCGCACCTTCTTCGGGGCCTTGCCTTTGGCATGCAGCACCATCTCCTGATTCATCCCCACGAGCACGTGATGCGCCTGGATGGCTTCCTTTACCTTCGGAGGCACAGTATCCAGATAGGCCTGTTCCTTATTGCGGGCATTGAAGTCGAGCACTGGATAAAGCAGACCCCGCAACTGCCTGGCCGTCATTTCCGGAACATGCTTGTCAAAATAAAGATCCACGTACGAGCCGTGCGGATTGGTTTGCGGTTCGCCTCCGCCCGTAACCGGCTGACCGTTGGTTCCGCTAATCTCCACGCGCTGATACCACTTCTTCCGCCGAACCGGACCGCCGTTAATTTCGAAATGAATGTGGTCGTCTTTGATCTGCACATACGAGATGTGTGCGGGATCTCCCGGCTTGACCGCCGGTCCCCAAAGGGAAAGCACCTGCTGCAACTCCTCCCCGCTGGGCGTGACCATCCCTTCTTTCAGCCGCAGTCCTTTTGTGCCCATGGGAAAGGCCGTGCGCGCGTACACCAGTTGAGTTTCAAAGTCGCGGATGATTTCGTAACGGCTCTGCTTGGAAATGCGCGGAGCGTCGGAAGGAATGGGAGCCGGGTCCGCATCCGCCGCAGGCNNACGCCTCTATGCCGGAGTTCACACGCTCTCGGGGCCGCGCTTCTTATGTTGCTGACACTTGCTCATGATGGCCGAGCGAAGACGGGACCGGAGGTCTTCGGGCAATTCGTAGAGCTGCGAGTCACGATAGATCTCGATGGTCTTCTTNNATCTCCCGCAACTCCGCCTGGTTATACTGCTGCTCGGGATTGGGACTCCAATCCGCGATCTCACGGGGAAGAGAATCATCTTCTGTCTTGATCTCTTCATCCAGCGAAACCGTGCGCTCAGGCTTCTTGCGGCGCAACTTCATCAACGCTTCGTTGACGGCGATGCGCACCAGCCAGGTATAAAACTTCGACTGCTCCTGGAACTTCGCCAGGTTGCCGTACGCCTTCAGGAACGCTTCCTGCACCACATCTTCCGCATCTTCGCGGTTTTGCGTGATNNGGCCCCTCTGTTTTGTTTTGGATGGTTTCCATTCTCTCGGCGATGCAGTATTTTGCGGGCAACGAACCGCTGCAACTGAAAAAGTAAACTGTTATTCTACTTGGTAACCGTGGATTTGCCCAATCGCTTTCACGTTTCGACCGGCGCCCGTTTACGATAGAGTCGAAGAGCGGGAACTCACGCGGTTGAACAGGTACTGAAGTACTCTGGGACGCTCCCACAAGTGCCGTATAATCAGCACTTAGGGTTCAGCTCCGAACAGACTTTACCAGACGGGCGCGATTCACGGGATAAACGGTTCTCCAAGCATGGCGGAACGGAACGAGAAACACAACGAGGCGCAGCCAATCGAGATCCAGCAGATCATCGAGCGCGCCGTGGCCCAGGCTCTGCAAGAGCAGATTCCACAATTGCAGGCACAAATTGTGCAGCGTGTGCTGGGAGCTCTGCCCGCTCCGGCAGGCGAAACATCAGCCGCATCGCGCGAAGACTCCAGCGCGCTGGTTCACGCCGTCTCCAGTATTCATGCGGGCTCTACCCAAAAAGAAATTCTGCGCGGCTTGTTGGATGCTGGCAGTGCTTACTGTTCCCGGACCGCGCTGTTCGTAGTAAAGACGGGCGCGGCATCAGGATGGCAAGCCCGCGGATTTGGGGATGACGAGTCCGTCAAGGATTTTCCCCTCGATCTGAATTCCGGGCCGGCGGCACACGCTTATCGCAACCGAGTGGCGACGCCAGGAAACATCGCCGAGATGGGCGGACGGTTTGCCGAGCAGTTCGGCAGTCCAGCCAACGAGCAGATATTGGTGCTGCCGCTGGCGCTCAAGGACAAAGTGGCGGCGCTGGTTTACGCCGACGGCGGCGACAGCGGAAAGTTGGATTCCGACGCCCTGGAATTGCTGGTGATCGCAACCAGCGCCTGGTTGGAAGTAGTTTCACTCCGCAAGCACGCGGCGACAAAGGAGAGCATCGACACGCCGAGCAGCGTCGAGCAGGCGGCTCCGCCGGTCCAAACCATCTCTTCGTTTTCCGATCCATTCGCGTCACACGCACCGAAACATGTGCCCGCCAGCCTTCCCGTCGAGCCCGAACCTGCGGCCGAAGTGGTGGAAGTGGCAACCGTGCACGCCGCCAGCGCCGCCGCAGCGCCGGCCGCAGCCGCGGACCCCTTGGCGGGACTCTCGCCGGAAGACGCCGACGTCCATCGCAAAGCACAGCGCTTCGCACGCTTGCTGGTGGACGAAATTAAGCTCTATAACCAGGCGAAAGTCGCGGAAGGCCGCCGCAACAAGGATTTGTATGACCGTTTGAAGGAAGATATCGATAAGAGCCGCGGTACGTTTCAGAAACGGTATGGCGGCACGGTAGCCGCAACTGGGGATTACTTTCAACACGAGTTGCTCCGCAGTCTGGCCGAAGATGACGTCTCCATCATGGGTTCGAATTTCCGCCGCTAGATCGTGCGGCCTGATCTAAATTAGACAGTGTGACGGTAGAGAATCTGGCAGTATCGTGTCTCCGCGAAAAGTAAACGTAGTGCAATCAGGTCCGAAGTTTTGGTGGGTGCTCGCAGCCGCGGCTCTCTGCGGCTTCTTTGGCGTTCTGCTTCCCGCAGCAGAGGCGCTGCCGCAGTCTGCCCCCAACTCCGTTCAAAACCAGCCCGAGACACCTCCGGCGAAGCCGGCCGCTCCAGATGCAGACTCCACCAAGGCCTCCACTCCAGCCAAGCCTGCCATCAAGAAGACAACTCCCGGCAAGAAACCCGCGGCCAGCGCGGTGAAGCATCAGCCGGCCAGCACCCGAAAACCTCGCCCCGTCTCCCCGCGCGTCCGGCGCATGCGGCAAGCCTTCGTGGCATCGGCCAGCCTGCGGCCCATGGCGCAACAACTATTGCAGGATCGCTCGCCAGCGGCCTATGCCGGACTTGAAATGTACGCGCGCGCTCATGCCAAAGAGGACGCCGGAGCCCTGGCTTGGCTGGTGCTCGGCTATGCGCACGTGCTCGATCGAGACTTTGCCCGCGCCATCGATCCGCTCAATCGCGCCAAGGTCCACGCCGGAGACTTGGGCGATTACGTCGCTTACTATCTCGGAACCTCCTACCTGCAGACCGGCCGCACGGCGGAGGCGCTGGCAACCTTGGCCGACTTCGCCAAGTCACATCCGGATTCCCTGCTGGTGCGCGACGCTCACGTCAGCTATGCTGGCGCGCTCCTGCTCGAAGGACAAGCAGCGGAAGCGGTAACTTTGCTGGAACAAGTACGGCTGCCGATGCGCTCCGACTTGGAACTTGCTCTGGGCCGCGCCTACGCCGCGTCCGGCCAGACCGCGAAGGCCGCCGACACTTTCGAGAATATCTACTACACCATGCCGGTCAGCGCCGAAGCGGATGCGGCGTATAACGAGTTGAGAAAGCTCCCATCCGCAACGCCTCCAACCGTCATCCAGCTCAAAACGCGGGCCGACGGATTGATGAACCACAAGCGCTATGCCGAAGCCGCGGAGGAATATCGCAGCCTGGCCAACGAGGCTGCCATTAACGACAGGCCCGCGATGCAGCTTGCCTTGGCCGACGCACTTCATCGCGGCGGCAAGAACCGTGACGCCAAGCAGGTTCTTTCTTCGCTGGGTGGCGTCGGCGGCGAACCGAATGCGCAGCGCTTGTATCTGCTCGGTCAAGTTGCCTGGGCCGCCAACGATAACGACGCTTTCTACCGCACGGTCGATGAACTCCGGCAAGCGGCTCCGGCGAGTCCGTGGCTGGAGCAAGCACTGCTTTCCGTGGCTAATTTGCATTTGGTTCATCATGAATATGACCAGGCGCTCGACGCATTTCGCGAGGCCCAGCAGCGCTTTCCCAGCGGCCCGCGCGCGTCCTACGTGCATTGGAAAGCCGCCTGGCTCACGCTCCGGCAGGGCCGCAACGAGGACGCCAAGAAAGCTTTCGAAGAGCAAATCGCACTGTATCCTTCCGGCGGCGAAACCCCGGCGGCCCTCTATTGGCGCGCCCGCCTCGCCGAGGAAGACAACCAGCCGCTTATGGCGCGGGCGTTTTATCAGAAGCTTTCCGATCGCTATCGCAACTTCTACTACGCGGAACTCGGAAGGCAGCGGATGAAGCATCTTCCCGCCGCGGCCGATGCCACCACGCACTACGCCTTGCTCGATCGCGTGCCGCCGCTCGACAGCAACGGCAAAGTAACGGATTCAGAACCGCCCCCGGATGAACTGCACGTGCAGAAAGCGCAACTCCTGAGCAATGGCGGCCTGGTGGATTTCGCCGTGCGCGAGATGCAGGCGGCTGCCGCGGCCGATGGCGCCAGTTGGGGTCCGGGGGAAACCGCGCAATTGTATGACGACGCTGGACGCTACAACCAGGCCATCGAGCTCATGAAGCACTCCACACCCAACTATTTCGCGCTCGACATTCCCGATCTCCCGCGCAAATACTGGGAAGCGCTCTTTCCCAAAGCCTATTGGAGCGACCTGAAGAGATCTTCCGCCGCCAACGGCTTGGATCCTTATCTTGTAGCGTCACTCATCCGGCAGGAGTCTGAGTTCAATCCCAACGCCGTTTCCCGCGCCAACGCCGTCGGCCTGATGCAGTTATTACCGAAGACCGGCAAAGCCGTGGCCAAGCAGGTGAACCTGAAACGCTATAACGCCAGCCAGCTATACACGCCCGCGGTGAATCTGCAGCTAGGCACGCGCTATTTCAAAGGCATGGTCGACCGGTTCGGCGGATCGTTCGAATACGCGCTGGCCGCCTACAATGCGGGATCGGACCGCGTCGAAGACTGGCTCGGCCAGGGCAAATATCGCGACCCGCAAGAGTTCGTAGAATCGATTCCCTTCACCGAGACCCGCGAGTATGTGCAGGCCATTCTGCGCAATGCCAGCGTGTACAAGCAGATTTACGGAACACCGTAAGTGTCAGGAACGGCGCGACTGTTCGGACAGTAGATAAAATGGATTGACCGCGCGAAATCGAATGCCTCGCCTGCGTCCTTCGCGCCACACCACGAGCGACAAGAGTAGGAACACCAAACTCAATGCTAGTTCGACAAAGGCACGTATATTGGCGCGGCGAGGTTCCCCAATTGTCGTCGGCGGGGCACTCTTCTTCATTGTGATCCAGTAGACTTGCCTATCCCACATGCTCATCTGGACGCGGCCCGGTCCGGGTTCCAAATCATTCGTCAACTTGAGATTCTGAGACCAAGACCGGATTTTCTCCAAGTCGTCATAGGAGATCCGTTTCGGAAGGTTGGCGTGTATCCAATGGCTCTCATTCCAAAGGTAAATGACGTAGGGATCCCTGTCCAATGCTACTCCCACGTCCATAACCTTTGTGGGCCCAAAAATCGGGGCCCCTGCGATGAAGAAACCGTCTAAGAGGAATGCCCACGCGATGAGCAGCAGCGCTAGCGCGTTGCTGGGGTCGGTCCATGTCTGGCCCGAGGTACCGGCCAGAAACGCAAACGCGACAAACACTAGCGCAAGAATCAGAAGCGAAACGGAACCCGACACCGGCGCGACCCGGTTGCTGTATGCATAGATCGCAAGCGCCAGAAGAATGCAACCCGCGTATACCGCCCCCGCCGGACGACTGCACACCGACCAACCGTCCTTGGGCCAAAGCTCCACTCGCACGACTCCTATCCGAATAAGACACCGGAATAACGAGTTTAGGCTCGTACAGCCTCAGGTGGGCACCTAACCAGGGTAACCCTAAGTTGAGGACCACCTGAAGATTCGAGTTCAGTTTATTTGAGCGCCATCGCCGGCGCTCGATTTTGTGAAGCAGAACCTCCAGCACCAATAGCCCCGCGCCCAACCACAATCGCGCTGTCGGCCACACTAACCCCGGCCCCTCATCCGAACGGATTAACAATCCGCACCCCATCGATCTCCCGGCGATCTTGCATGTCTTCCGAGAACAGTACGGTACAACCGGACTGTTTGGCGGTACGGACGACCAGCGCCTCCCAGAAGGAAAAGCTGTGAAGTCGATGCAGATCGATTGCGGCCAGAATGTCCGCTAGCTCCGGTGTGACGACGTCGAACTCCGCCAGCAGTTCAACCTTTCGGCGGGCAATGGCTGCATCTACCCGCAACTTCCGCGTGACGGTCACGAAATATTCCTGCAGCACTTGCATCGAGACCACGCCCGTCCCCGCGCGGCGATGCTCGGCCACCAGGGCGAGAGCGCGGCTCTGTTTTGCGGGAGCAGCTTTGTCGTCGGCGTAAAGCAGGACGTTCGTGTCGAAGAAACTACGGGCGGGCATCGTCTTGCCGAGAGTGAATTTCGTCGCGATTGAAGCGCCAGCCGCGGGAGTTGCCCTTGCCCGAGAGCCGCTTGAACTCCTCGATGCTTCGTTCCGGGTCGTCCACCCCTGCCAGCGATTGCAGGTAATCCCGAATCAATTGATTGAGGCTCTTGCCGAGGGCTTCCGCCTTCTTGCGGGCGCGAGCAAGCAACTGCTCGTCCACAGATAGCGTTACATTCATCAACACAGTATAAGTGCACACGTGACCTGTGTCAATCAGGCTAGTTAGTAGCGTTCCTAGTTTTCGATTTTGCCTTTCTTAGCGACCTTTGCGCATCCTTTGCGCACTTCGCGGTTAAAAGCTTTTTCTGCGGGAAATTGCGAATCCAGCATCAACGCGGGTTTAGTTTGGCCGCGGTTTCTTCCTGCCCACTCGACTTGTGAAACAAGATCTCCAGTACCAGCAACCCGGCCCCCACTACTATCGCGCTATCCGCCAAATTGAACACCGGCCACTGGTACCGCTTCACGTAGAGCAGCAGAAAGTCGACCACGCGTCCGCTGGCCACACGATCCCACAAATTCCCTAACGCTCCTCCCATAATCAGCGACAAGCCAATGCCGGTAACTACGTGAGCGCGATCGTTTTTCCAGAGCAAGACCGAGACCACCGCCAACGCAATCATGGAAAACGCAATCAGCAAGCCCGTCTTCCAGTGCGCAGGCGAATCGGCGAACAGGCTGAAAGCCGCGCCAGTGTTCTCCGTATGGGTAAGCCGAAAAAAGCCAGGGATGACCTGAATATGGGAATAAAGCGAGATGCGTTTCGCCACCACGTGCTTCGTCCAGCGGTCGAGCACGACAACGACGATGGCGATCAGCAGGTAGAGCGTGCGAGCGGAAGTCTTGTTCATCCGAAAGTTTGGCCTGGAAATATACTAACCCGCTCGGGCCGCGCCGCGCTTGCCCCCGCTTAAGCCAGCTGATTCCGAAACGCATCCGCAGCCTCATTGACACGCCTCTAGCCAACCCATACCATTCTTCGTCCAAAGGAAATCCTGCCATGCATACCCTCGTAAACCGCTCCAAGCAGCGCCTGCCCAAAGCATTTCTAGCGCTTCTCGCCGTTGCGCTCTTAACGGTCGCGGCGACCGCTCCAATCGGCCAAGCCGACCCCACCCGCTATCTCAACGACATTAAAGCCCTCTCCGCACCGGCAATGGAAGGACGCGGCGCCGGCACAAAAGGCCTGGCGCGCGCCGAGGCCCTCATCGTGAAGCGCTACAAAGAACTCAAGATTCCACCGGCGGGAAGCCAGGGCTATCTCCAGCCGTTCACGCTGATCACCGGAGCCCGGCTGAAATCAGACAACCGGCTTGTGGTCACCAACGGCGGCACTAAGACGGATCTGAAAACGAACCAGGATTTCGTCCCTTTCAGCTTTTCCTCTTCGAAGCAAGCCGCGGGATCCGTCGTCTTCGCTGGCTATGGAGTCACGGCGGACGAATATCAATACGACGACTACGCCAACCTCGATGTAAAAGACAAAATTGTAGTTGTGCTCCGCTACGAGCCCGCCACCTTCGCCGCCAAGAGCGGCAACCAGGGACTCACTCACCATTCGCAAACCATCACCAAAGCAATCAACGNNGAAGGCTGGCTGCAAGCGGCCGGCAAATCATTGAAGGACGTGCAGGATCAGATCAATGCCACCACTAAACCCGCATCGTTCGCGCTTCCCGACACCTTGCATCTCTCCTTGAACGTGGACATCGAGACCACACGGGCCACAGTCAACAACGTCCTCGCTTACATGCCTGGGCAGACGGACGAGTACGTCATCGTCGGCGCACACTATGACCATCTCGGACGGGGAAACTTTGATTCGCTCGCACCCTCGCAGATCGGACAAATTCATCCTGGCGCCGACGACAACGCGTCCGGCACCGCGGGCGTGTTAGAGCTGGCCCGGCTGCTCGCTCCTCAGCGCGGNNATGATCGGCCGCATCAAAGACGACAAGGTTTACATCGGCGGCGTGGGCACGGGGTCGACGTTCAAACCTATTCTCGAACAAGCCCAGAAAGATTCCGTGTTCAAGATTGAATACTCTGCTGGCGGCTACTCCTCCAGCGATCACACCTCCTTCGTGAGCAAAAAGATTCCGGTGCTGTTCTTTTTCTCCGGCCTGCACTCGGACTATCACAAGCCCTCCGATACCTGGGAAAAAATCAACGCTCCCTCCGCGGCCAAGCTGCTGGATACGATCGCGAACGTCACGCTGCAACTGGCCAGCGCCGCCCAGCCACCGGCCTTCCAAACCGTAGTCGAAGACAAGCCCCCCAGCGGGGGCGATGGCAGAGGCTATGGACCATACTTCGGATCGATTCCCGACTTCGGAGAGATTCCCAACGGCGTGAAGTTTGCCGACGTGAAGCCCGGCTCGCCCGCGGCCAAGGCAGGACTGAAGCCTGGAGACGTGCTCATCCAGTTCGGCGACAAGCCCATTAAGAATCTCTACGACTTCACCGACGCCCTCCGCCGCAGCAAAATCGGAGACGTGGTGGAAGTGAAAGTCTTGCGGGATGGGCAGCCCGTGACCGCCTCGGTAAAGCTGGAACAGCGAAAGTAGGAACCTTGCTTCCGATGAATCTCTGCAATTGACTACGGATGACAACATTTCCCGGGCTGCCGCACAAAGTTCCAGCACAGCCCGGACTTGGCGCAATTGCTGCGCGATCTGATCAAAGCAGCGACCACGGCGCTTGAAAAGATGGGTTAGCTTCGATTCCGGTTTTTTATTTGGTCTTCTCGCAATTTTTTCTTTGTTCAGACTCCCCCAGTACGTTTATCCTAGTGCGGCTTCTCATTCCACTTTCTTGCAACCGACGCAAGAGTGGGACCTCCATTCCTCGTAATATGTTTTTTGTGAAATGCGCGCATGAAGCTCTTCAAACGCTGGAAAGGCCGCACCCTGCTGTTCCTGGCGGTAGTGGGACCGGGGATCATCACCGCCAACGTCGACAACGATGCCGGCGGCATCCTGACCTATTCCCAGGCCGGAGCGCAATACGGATTTCTTCTGCTCTGGACCATGATCCCGATCACCCTGGCCCTGATCGTCGTGCAGGAGATGAGCGCCCGCATGGGCGCGGTCACCGGTAAGGGCCTTAGCGACCTGATCCGCGAAGAGTTCGGCCTTCGCGTCACCTTTCTGATGATGCTGGGAATTCTCATCATCAACTTCGGCAATGTGGTGACGGAATTTATCGGCATCGCCACCAGCCTGGAATTGTTCGGCCTCTCGCGCTACGTGACGGTGCCGGTGTGCGCCGTCATCGTTTGGCTGATCGTGGTGAAGGGTCAATACAAGAGCGTCGAGAAGGTGTTCCTGGCAGCATCGTTCTTCTATGTGACTTACATTTTTGCCGGAGCGCTGGCGCACCCCGCATGGAAGGTTGCAACGGCCGCCACCTTCAAGCCTCCTGAGTGGGCTAAGTTTCGGGACCAGGCGTACCTGTACATGGTGATTGGCGTGGTGGGAACTACGATCGCACCCTGGATGCAGTTCTACCTGCAGTCTTCGATTGTGGAAAAGGGAGTAACCCGGCGCGGACTCCAGGCTTCACGCTGGGACGTGATCACGGGCTGCATCTTTACCGATGTCGTGGCCTGGTTCATCATCGTAGCCTGCGCCGCAACGCTCTATGTGCATGGCTTCCGTGACATCAAGTATGCCGCGGACGCAGCCCAAGCCCTGAAGCCGCTGGCCGGGCAATACGCTTACATCCTGTTTGCCGTCGGGCTGTTCAATGCCTCCCTGTTTGCCGCGTCGATTCTGCCGCTCTCCACCGCGTATACCGTGTGCGAGGGTCTGGGCTTTGAATCCGGTGTAGATAAGAAGTTCAGCGACGCTCCGTTCTTCTACTGGCTGTACACCCTGTTGATTGCGGCTGGCGGGGCCGTGCTTCTCATCCCCGGCCTCCCGCTGGTAAAGATCGCAGTCTTGTCTCAAGTCGTGAACGGCGTAGTGCTGCCCTTTGTGCTGATTTTCATGCTGCTGTTGATCAACAAGAAAGAGCTCATGGGCGAATACGTGAATACGCACCTGTTTAATGCCGTGGCCTGGCTAACGACGATCGTAATGATTGCGCTGACGCTTGGATATTTCTGGACACTCAAAGGCAGCAGCTAGCGGGAAATTATCTAAAGCCAGGTCTAGCTGGCGTCAAGCCTCATATGAATTTTCCCGCGGCCAAGTCCTTCACCAGGGAAGCATCCGCTTCCAGAAAATCATACGAGCTTAAGTCCTTGGGAGCCGACCACTGCAGATCGCGGAAGATGCGATTCTCGATTTCGCCCTCATACTCCCGGACCAGAAAGAACCGCAACTCCACCATCGCGCCATTCGGATAAGTGTGCCGCAGGCGGACGATCTCCTCGCCGATCTGGGCATGAATGCCTAATTCTTCTTCCAACTCCCGGCGCAGAGCATCGCGAGGCTGCTCGCCCTCTTCAATTTTTCCGCCGGGGAACTCCCACTTGAGCGGCATGGTCTGATGTCTGGTGCGTTGACAGACCAGTAGCTTGCCATCTTTTTCAATCACGGCGGCGACGACCTGTTTCATGATTCGGAAGTAGTAGTAGCAATAGCTTGCAGGGTGCTGGAGAAAGAGCTCAGCCCCATCCGCCCTACCTTGGCGCTAGCACCTTGCCCTTTTAAATTTTCACTGGGACTTCTCGAGCTTTTTCCCAACTACTTGAGCGCAGTACTGGACGAGTGCCTGATCTTCGGCGCCGAATGCGGCAGAGAAATGGCTATCGATGTCGAGTTCTCCGGCGACTTCCCCCGCCACGAAAACCGGCACAACGATTTCGGACTTGGTTTCCAGCGAACACGCGAGGTAGCGGATATCTTTGCTGACGTCGTCGACCACGATCGTCTTTCCGCTCGAGGCTGCTGCCCCGCAGATGCCCTGATTCAGTGGAATTCGCGTGTGCGGAGTCATGGCTCCCACGAAAGCGCCAAGGGCCAGCATGGGCGGCTGGGCGCCCGGTTCGAGCATGTAAAAACCAACCCAGTTGTACTTAAGCATGCGCTCATGCAGAAGGTCACAGACGCTTTGCATCAGATCTTTGGCCGTCGGCGCCCCTTGAGCACGGGCGGTAATTTCGTTGCGAACTTCATCAATTCTGGTAGCGACGTGCATGGACAGATCTTAACTCAGAGTGCGACATTCACGGCTGTAGAAGACGGAACGCCGGTAATCTGGCGGATTCCTTCCGTGCGGGCGCAGAATTCCGGATGAAGAGCAAAAGCCAGCGCATCCAGACCGCGCAAAAGCGTGGGAGCGGGCGTGTTCAGCAGTTCATCCCGAACACAGTAAACCCGGGAAGTACGCGCGGCGCGACTTCCCTGCCAGTTTCGGTCGACAATCATCTTCTCCAGCGGTACCCGGTCGCCCACTCCGCACCAGGCCGCGATCAAGATGTCAGCATCCATGCGGGCCACTTCTTCGGCAGAAATCTGCTGGCCCGGTGCCCCCAGGAACTCACCGCCGGCGGCTTCCACCAGTTCCGCAACCCAGGCTTGCGACGCGATCAGCGGCTTGCCCCATTCTTCGCAAAAGACTCTTGGACGAGGCAACCCCACCGTGCGGGCGCGGACTTGTTCGATTCGCTGCTGCATGAGGTCGATCACCGCTTCTCCGCGATCGCTCGCACCGACTGCGCCGGCAATGATCGCGATGTCGGCGCAAATATCGGCAAGACTCTTCGGCGCGAAACCCAGAAATCGGGCTCCGGACTTGAGGATCTCGATGACCGCTTTCTCCTGGTAAGGTACCGAAGCGATGACCAGGTCAGGCTGGGTGCCAATGATCTGTTCGGCGTTGGCGGTCCAGGAGTCGGCAAGAATGGTGTGCGGTTGCGCCGCAATTTCAGGAACCACATCCGCGCAGTACTTCGTACACGCGACCACGCGATCGAGCTCGCCAATGGCGGCGAGAATGACCGTAGCACTGGGTTGCAGGCATGCGATGCGGCGCGGCGTGTGGGAGGAGAGCATGAATCTTGAACTAGNNGCGCCGCAAGCTCAGAGCTTCCTTTCGCGTCTTCCCCACAACCAATTCCGTCAATGCTGAAGCACAAGCAATCGCCGCGACGCACCCCTTGGCCTTGAACCGAACCTGGGTAATTTGGTCTGCGCTGACCTTCAGGGTCAACCGCAACACGTCGCCGCAGGCGGGGTTTTCAATTTCTGCCGTAGCATCCGCATCGTGAAGTTCTCCGGCATTGCGCGGATTCTGAAAATGATCGAGTACCTGCGCGGAATACATTGCCAAGCCAATTGTAAACGAGAAGCTTCTAGCTACTAGCCGCTAGCGAAAGCCAATAATGTAGTCGGTTTGGCTAGGAGCTAGCTGCTAGAGGCTAGAAGCTCGCGGCGTGCCCTCAGGAAAATAAATCCGCCAACCCCGTTCCCGGGCAATGGATTCAAGATCCGCATTCGGATTGACCGCGCAGGCATGTTTTGCCATCGCCAGCATTTCCGCATCCCAGCGCGAATTACCGAAGGCGGCCTCGATCTCCTTCTTAACGACTTCGCGCAGGGCCTCCGGTTTGCCTTGTCCGGAGGGTACGCGGATCAGCCGGTCCGTCACGATGCCGGCATCGATTTCCACTGTGGCCGCAAGGATGCGGCTTTCGGGTATACCGAAATGCTTCATCCCGGCGCGAATTACCCATTCGTTCGAGGAAGAAACCGCCCAGACCTCGCAACCGTCTTCCTGCAGGCGGCGGACGAGTTCGCGCATTTCGGGGAAAATCTGAGCGACGAAGAACTCGTCGAAGAAGCGGGTCGCCGCGTCCATCATCTTCCGCTCCAAAATCTCCTGGTGCATCGTCACCATGTCGCCGCACATCGTGGTCTCATCGACCTCGCCGCGCTTGTACGCGGCGTAACGCTCGCGCATCGGCCGATCAAGGCTAGCGGCGACAATATCTCCCACGCGCAGTTCCCAGTCGAAGAAGCGCTCTCCGGCATCACCAGACCAAAGTGTGCCGTCGCAATCAAATGCAGCGACACGGGGCGCAAGGCGCAGGATCGAGTCGAGAAATTCCTGAGTGACGGGAAGAAATGCTTCTGTCTCTGCGGCGTCCATCTATCGACGATAACGTGCTTTAGGGGAAGCGCGCAATGGCGCGCCACGGGTCAGGACGGGCGTGCCAACAGTCCCGCATAGTCCTCCGAAGTATTAATGTTCATGGCAATCAGAGGATCCTCAACCCGGACGTATTGGATGTGCTTCTGGTACTCGTGTTCAACGTCGCGGGCGATGGAGCTGGCCGGAGCCCGAAGAAATGCTGCCATCATCTCGCGGGCAACCAGATAAGGATGTCCGTGAGCTCCCGAAAACTCTGGAACGACCGCCCAGACGTCGTGATCCGCGACCTCGAATGCATCGCGCAGCGTTTGGACGGTCGCGGCACCACACGGTGGGCGGTCCACCAGCGTCACCATGGCCGCGTCGCGGCCGTGGTTGAGCACTTCGTGCAGACCAACCTGCAAGGAACTGAACTGGCCACGATTCGGATCTGGATTGACGACGAGAGACGCACCGTGAGCATAAATAATCGGCGCCAGCGCCGATTCGTTCTTCCCGACCACCACCAGGACGAAATCAGTGGCCAGCGACAGCGAATGAATTGCCGCCGAGAGGAATGTCTCGCTCGAAGGCTCTTGGCCAGCCGCTGTGGGCGGCCACGGAAGCAAGGCTTTATCCCGGCCCATGCGCAAAGATTCTCCGGCAGCGAGAATCAGGCCGGCGAAGCTGGAAGCGCGTGCCATACTGCGAAGATAGCAGGAACAGCGGGAAATTGCTGACTTTTGATTGACGGAAAAGCACATCTACCACGGAGACACTGAGACACAAAGTAACCCAAATAATAAGGCTGCGAGCGAGTTCGGCGATTCGGAAATAATCACCACTGGCGTTTCATTCCACAATCAGATCAACACAATTTATTCGTGTTCCTCGAGCGCGGCGTCCGGCGCACCCGTGTCCAGAGCATCGTTCGCATCGGTCTGGGAGTTTTGCGCGCGGAACCAACTCATGTGCGGCAGCCCGGCACCAGCGTGCCGCCGAATTGCAATCAACTCTGCCGTGATCGCAACCGCAATCTCCTCCGGCGTGATAGCGCCAATATCGAGTCCGATGGGTGCGTGCACGCGGTCGAACAGATGCGCGGGCAGGCCTTCCTTCTGCAGCGTTTTAAAGATTTCGATCACCTTACGCTTGGAGCCGATCATGCCGACGTAGCGGGCGCGCGTCTGCACCGCCCAGCGCAGGATGCGCATATCGTCGCGATGCCCGCGAGTGACGATGACGATATAAGAAGTCTCGTTGGGGTCAAGCTTATTGATAGCTTCGTCGAAGTCGAGCGCATGCACTTCGCGCGCGGTGGGAAACCGTTCTTTGGTGGCGTAGGAGGTGCGGTCATCGGTAACAATGAGGTCAAAGCCGGCATTCGCTGCAACCTGGCAAAGGTTTGCAGCAACATGACCTGCACCAAATACATAAAGTAATGCTGGAGGTAAAACGGGCTCGACGAAAATTTCGAGCGTGCCGCCGCACACCAAGCCGGTATCGTATTTCGGATCCTGATTGAGGTCGAAACTCAGAGTCCGGGGCTTCTCCGATTCCATGACCTCACGCGCCGCCTGCCACACGTCGGCCTCCACGCAGCCACCGCCGATGGTGCCCACGATGGAACCATCGTCGCGCACCAGCATCTTCGCGGTGCGGAACGAAGGGATCGAGCCGCGCACGTTGACGATGGTAGCGACAGCGCCGCGGCGTCCTTCGCGGCGGAGTTGCACGATTTGCTCGTAGATGTCCATGAGCAGAAGTAGCTTGCAATCCGATTATCAGTCGGTTAACACAGGGAGTCAAACCGCGGACCTGTTTTGTGTTAATTTCAGGCTTTTGGGGGAGGTTCTTATGAAAGCAGTTCGCATCCATCAATTTGGTGGGCCGGAAGTTTTAACTTATGAAGACGTCCCCGATCCGCAGCCGCGCAAGCATCAGGTGCTGGTGCGCGTTCGCGCCTGTTCGCTCAATCATCTGGATGTGTGGGTGCGCAAAGGCCTGCCGGGAGTGAAGCTGCCGCACATTCTCGGCAGCGACATCGCAGGCGAAATTGTCGAGGTGGGCGAATACATCGGCGGGTTCAAAGCGGGTCAGCGAGTGCTGCTCGCCCCAATGTTCTTCTGTGGACACTGCGCAAAATGTGTTGCGGGACTGCAAAACCAGTGCCGGGAATTCACCGCGCTGGGGAATGCTGTCGATGGAGGGAATTGTGAATTGATTTCGGTGCCCGCGGCGAACGTGATTCCGATTCCCGATTCCCTGGATTTTAATCAGGCGGCGAGCGTTCCTCTGGTGTTTCTGACGGCGTGGCACATGCTAGTCGGACGCGCCGGCATTCGTCCGGGGCAAACCGTTCTGGTGCTGGGCGCGAGTTCCGGCGTGGGCATCGCAGCCATTCAGATTGCCAAACTCTTCCACTGCCGCGTGATTACCACGGCCGGGGACGAAGCGAAGCTGGCCAAAGGCCGCGATCTGGGCGCGGACTTCGGCATCAATCACTACCAGCAGAAGATTTCCGAGGGAGTGCGGAAGATCACGAATAAAGAGGGCGTCGACATCGTCGTTGAACACGTGGGCGTCGCGACCTGGGACGAGAGTGTGAAGTCGCTCAAGAGCGGTGGCACGCTGGTAACGTGCGGAGCGACCACGGGGCCGAACGTCAGCATAGATCTGCGGCATCTGTTCGGCCGGCAGTTGACGCTTCTGGGCTCTTATATGGGAACCATGGGCGAACTGCATGAAGTGCTGAAGCATGTGTTCGCAGGTCGACTGAAGCCAGTCGTCGACCGCGTGTTTCCCCTCAGCGAATTACGCGTGGCTCATGAATATTTGGAGAAGAGCCAGATGTTTGGGAAGATCGTGGTGAATCCGTAGAAGGAACCCGAAATGATCAGCGATCAAAGTAGAGCGTTCGCAATTTTTACATTCCTCTTTGCCCTGACATGCACCTGCGTCGTTGCGCAGGAAGATGCGGTACTGGTAATCGCAGGCCCGTTTGGAAGACCTGTCTCGGTGAGGGACTGGGGCGGCAAGTGGTCAACCCCGATTTCAATATACTCGGACGACGACGCAGAAACATTTGTGCCCGACATCACAACTCCTGGGTGGATTTATTGGTTCGGAAGTACGTTCCGACAAACTGGAATGTATGATATTTATCTATACACTCACTACAAGAGCAATCACTGGTGTATGGAGAACGTAGCTCCTGCTACAGGACATCCAAAGGACCCCGCAGTAATTGAGGGGCGCTCCCAGCTGCGCTACCGTCGCATGCTAATAGAGGTCGACACGCGGAAGAAAACGGTGCAGGTGAAGCGGGACATTTCAATCGACGGAAACGGCACGGGAATACCGGTAGAAAACCAATGGGTATCCAGGAAGCCGAAATCCTTGACGGACCTTGCGGGTAGTCCGCTCGGCAAGAAGATCGACCGTATCACGGCGATAATAGAAAAAGAAACGAAACCATGAAACAACCACACTCGCCGCAGGCGGCTCCAGTGCCTCCCTTTTTAAGGGAGGAAAACACATGAAGTACTGCTAGATGTTCGGGAAGATTGCGGTGAATCCGTAAGAGTTCCTTCACCCCCGAGCACGCTGAGGTCTACCACGCAGACTTTGTTTCCGGACCATCCCGTCGTACCATATGAAAAGGACGGCTTGGGCATTTATCGCCACCGGGTGAAACGCGTGAGGAATCAGAATGAATAACAAAGACTTTGATGAATTCGTCAAACGGCAACAGGGCGGCGCCTCTGTGGCCGACGTCGAGACCAATTGGGAGAAGCAACGCGATGAATGGCTCGCCTACCTGGATCGCCTGTACTCGAAGATTGAATCTTTCCTGAAGAAGTATGTCTCTTCTGGTCAGATACGGTATGAATATCGACCTATCGATTTGAATGAAGAGCATATAGGGTCGTATGCGGCCAAACAAATGGTGCTTCGGATCGGGCGACAGGAGGTGGATATTGTACCGATCGGAACCCTACTGATCGGCTCCAAGGGGCGAGTCGACGTAAGGGGACCCGCAGGCAGAGCGCAGATGCTCCTGGTTGACAGCAAGGTATCCGACCCAAGATCGCTAATCCACGTAACGGTCAGCGTTGGCGGAAAACTGCCACCCCCTCCGAGCAAACGATCACACGAAATTGAGTGGGAGTGGAAGATCGTCACACGCCCACCGGAAAGGAGGTTCATAGAAATTACGCAGCAGACTTTTTTCGATCTAATCATGGAAGTGGCCAATGGGTAGTACGGCGATGGAAGCAATCGCCGAATACCAAAACGATGTAGATCGTTCTCTGAGGCTGTACTTTAGTGAGGCCTCGCCAAGCTTCAGCAAGCGCTTTTTCGGCCTTCGGCCCGGGGAAATTCGTAAAGAACTCGCTGACCGTCTCGAAGAAACTGATCAAAGATCAGCATTCGTCATCCTGACCAGGTTGGAAGCGGCATTCTTTACCGACTACGAATGCCGCTGCAGGAGAAAGATTAAGGATGGCGGCCTATCAAAGGCTTTTCGCGCAATCCGCAGGTCGCGTAAGGCAAAGGTGAAATTGGTCGACGACATTTTAGAAGCCTGGAAAGAGAACAAGCCGGAGCTGCGGCGACTAATTGGGGACTTGAGCGGCGCGTTCCACTTCCGAAACTGGTTTGCCCATCGACGTTACACGGAGCCGAAGCCTGGGGGGAAATACGATTTCGACTCTGTCTATGGTCTCGCCGCCAGTATCTTGAATACCTTTCCACTTCAGGAGTTCGATTGAAGCATTTGGCTGATGGTTTAGAATAACTCTATGTCTCCCGAACTGAATTTCGGTCCCTACATCTCCACCGAGAACGGCAAGAAGGTCGTCAAGGATTTGACCTTTGGAAATCCCACACCCGAAGGAGTGGTGCTGACCACTCTCGACTCGGCGGTGAACTGGATGCGCAAAGGCTCCATCTGGCCGATGACGTTTGGACTGGCTTGTTGCGCCATCGAAATGATGTCGATGGGAGCGGCGCGTTTTGACATTGCGCGCTTTGGGGCGGAGGTATTTCGTCCCTCGCCGCGGCAGAGCGATCTCATGATCATTGCCGGCCGCGTCTCGAACAAAATGGCCCCGGTGATCCGGCTGTTGTGGGAGCAGATGCCGGAACCGAAGTGGGTGATTTCGATGGGAGCGTGCGCGACTTCGGGCGGCGTTTTTCAAAATTACGCGCTGGTGCAGAGCGTGAATCAGGTTATTCCGGTAGACATCTATGTTCCCGGCTGTCCGCCGCGTCCCGAGCAGTTGATTTACGCGATCACGCTGTTGCAGGAAAAAATCATGATCGAGCGCGGCTCGATGAAGAAGGCGTTGAATCTGGCGCCGAGCGGCGAGTAGTGGAGCGACGGGCGTCTCGCCCGTCCAGCAGTGTGGCGGCCGGGCGAGGACGCCCGGCTCTCCATTTCAAGCGCTCACTGTTTCATTCTTGTCGCCATTTGCCGTTCCGGCGGGGTCATCTGGTTCCAGATCGCGCTCAAATCTTTTTCCAGAATCTGATTATTCGGATCCACACGCAGAGCCAGCGCAAACCATAAATACGATGTCGGCAGATCGCGCGGCACACAGTGGCCGGTGGCATACATGGTTCCGAACGCGCTTCGGGCCTTGGCGCTAGATTTGGCCGAAGCGGCCTTCAGATTTTTTACAGCCTCGGCACAGTTTTCGGGAACGCCTCGCCCGTAGAGATAGGCCTCGCCCTTGCGGAAGGCCGCGTCTCCGGACTCTCCCGCGGCGGGCGCGGGTAATTTCAAAGCATTGGGTGAGGTTGCGCGAGGCTCGCGTTTCTCCGCGCTCTTGTCGCCCAGCGCGATCCTCGGAGTTAACTTTGGAGTTAGCTTCGGAGTCACCGGTTTCGCTTCGGGCTTGGCGGCTGCGTCCACGGTCTTCCGCGCAGGCTCGGAAACAGCGCTTGCGTTCCCGGCCTGGCTCTCGGGAACTCCGGCTGACGGAACCACTGCCTGCGGCGAGCCCGCTGTGGGCGCTGGAGCCGCGTTCTGGGCCACCGCTTTCGTCGATGGCTTCCCGGTGGCGTTCGACGTTGCGGCCTCCGGCTTTCGACTCTCCATAGCGCCGAGATAGTTGGTGTACGTCCACCAGCCGGCTACGCCCAATGCCGCCAGCAGCGCTACCAGCAACAGGATCCGCAGCCTGCCGGTCTTGGGCTGCTCGGGCTCAAAAAAAGAATCCAAGCCGGAGAAGGATTTTTCCCGCAGCGAGTCCAGGCTGGGCTGATGCAGGCTGGGCTGATGCAGGCTGGGCTGATGCGGGCTGGGCTGATGCGGGCTGGGCTGATTTGCACCAGTTTGATTTGCACCAGGCTGGCTCAAGCCCAGCATCGAGGGTCCGCTGATCGGGGGCACCGGTTTGTTTGCGGGCGTGGTCGCGTTCTCCGCGAGGGGAGTCCGCAACGGCTCCGGCGCGTTCGCTATCTTTGTGGGAAGCGGCGGTGGGACCGCTGACCGTGGGTTCGGTACGGGCGCGCCCGCCGGTCGCCGAGCTTCGGTTCGAGCGTCGGTTCGAGCTTCGGGCCGAGCTTCGGGCCGAGGTTCGAGCAAGGTGCCGCACATTCCGCAAAAACGGAAATTGTCCGAATTGTCCTCACCGCACTTCGGGCAGATCACGAATGCTTCTCCGGATGTTGTTTGCTACAGTTTAACTCCTGCCGGGCAATGTCATTGCGCTCTTCCATTCATATTAGAATGCAGACGCCCGGTTTCCGTTCATGCCGAAACCTTCTAAAGCCAAGCCCACGCTCGCCGCCAAGTGTTTCGAGGCGAGGCTTGAGCGCATGCGCTCCCGCCTCAATCGGGTCATCGCCTATATGCCGTTCGATGCGGCAAAAGCCTGGGGGGTTCGCGGCCAGATCAAAGTGAAAGGCGAAATCAACGGGTTCGCGTTCCGGACTTCGCTGTTTCCCACCCGCGAGGGGCGGCACATTCTGCTGGTCAACAAGCGGATGCAAAAGGGAGCACGAGCCGCTGAAGGCAGCGTCGCCCGCTTTCAGATGGAACTCGATCGCGAAGAACGGACGGTAATCATCCCCGCTGAGCTGAGGCGCATTCTCAGTGAAGATCGCTCGCTTCGGCGCTGGTATGACGAGCTGAATCATTCCACACGCAACGACATTGCCAAATGGATCACTGAACCCAAGAGCGCCGACGCCCGCGTGCGTCGTGCGGAACAGCTCGCGGAACGCCTGCTCGCCGTCATGGAGGCGGAACGGGAACTGCCACCCGTTCTGCAGCTGGCTTTCGCGCGCCATCGCCATCGTTATCCAAATCCAAGCGCCCGCGAAGGTTGGGATCGCATGTCGGCATCACGGCGGCGCGCGCACCTGTTTGGCATTTTCTACTACAGAACTCCGGATGGCCAAGCCCGCCGCATCGACAAAATGCTCGATGACGCTGCCGCGTTCGCCGAGAAAATGAGCGGCAAGAAAAAGTAAACAGGGAATCGAAACCTGGCTGCCGCAAGGATGGATAGGGCAAGCGGGGCCATTCTCGCCCAGAAAAAGTGGCGCACCGGAGTGCGCCACTGAGTTGAACACGAATTGGTAAATCTACTCCCCGGCTACTGCTGAGCGAAGTATCCGAGGGTTAGCTGATTGAGGTCGGTTTCGATCGCTATGTTGTCTCCCGTCGCGTCGATCAGGTAGTAGTTGAATGTGTCGGCCGTGCAACCGGAGCCGCCGAACGTGGGGCAGGATATGACATCCAAGCCCGTGATGGTGCCGCCGGAGAAGATGCCGTTGGAAGCAGCCGTACCGGTAGTGACGAAGGTGCCGGCAACGGGCTGATCGGTAGCCGTAGCCGGTGGGCCGAACCAGTTGATGTCAACGAATCCAGCGAAGGTTCCGACTCCGTCAGCCGAAACCAAACCGACGGCGTCGAACTCGAACTCGCTAGTCACATCCGCGCCGCCAGCGCCCAAGGCGTAGGGGCCGCTGAAAGACGCAGCGGTGAATGAGCCGGCTCCGGTTTGCAGGTAGCCACGACCGCCAAGGACGTCTTCATCGGTGTCCAGGGTAATCGCCAGCGCGTTGCCGTTCCCGTCCAGATAGAGCTGGATGTTCAAGGGGAGGGTGCTGGCAGTGTCGGTTACGGCGGGTATCGTTACATCTCCGGTGGAGGCCACCGTGTAAGTCCCAGAAGTGACAGGGTCCGGACTTACCGGCTCTGCCAGGGTGAGATCGTTGAAGTCGACGAAACCGGTCACGGTCGTGGCACCGGCAGTGAGTTGCCCAACAACTTGCAACGCTCCAGTGATGTCCAAGCCGGTGAGGCCGATTACGTAGGTGTTGCCAGAGACGGAAGTGGAACTGAAGGTTCCGGTATTCGCTCCCTGACTGAGGGCGACACCGCCGGTGGTGCCGCCAAATGTATCAAACGCATCGTTGTTGCCTTCCACCAGCCTGATGTGACTGGCGTCCACGATGTAGCCCTGCAGAATGATCTCGCTGGTGACCGTTGGGCCCGTGGGTTCTAGTGTGAACGTGACCTTGCCGAAAGCGTCAGGCGTTACAGTAACTGTGCTGGCGCCTAAGGTCTGACCTGCCGAAGGCGTGCCGGCATCGCTTACGTCGAGAATGCTGCCCGTCCCGGAGATTCCCCCGGAGCTATCGACGTTGATGACGCCGCCGATAGCGAGTGGACCGCCACCGGAGTCTTCGCCGCCAATCACGAAAGCGTAGCCGTTTGCCAGAGGGGTAGCGGCGGCGCTGGTTTGCGCGTTGATCTCTCCGCTGCCCGAAGCCGAAGGGTCGAACTCGTTAATGAAGGTCTTGCCGGTAGCGCTGAGCGGAAGAACTGTACCATTCAGAGTCTCGGTCCCGACATTTCCCACAAGGGTGTCTGTACCGGTGCAATCGGCTGCGTTGCACGTTACCAGAGTGATCTGCAGGTTGCCATCGGCGGTGGTTGTAACCATGCTGCCGGTGGGGTTGATCTGGTCGAAGAGGTCAGCATTGTTATAGTCGACGAAGTCCTGTTCGCCGCCGGTGATCGCCCCGAGAGCGCCGACGGTGAAGGCTCCGGCGACATAGTAAGGCCCGTTACCGTCCTCTCCAGACAGAGAGAATACGTAGCTTCCGACCCCCAGAGGCCCCATGGAGGCGGTAGTTGTGTTCGTCAGAGTAAAGGCGGCCGTCGACGTCACTCCTGCAACCGCAGCCGTCACACTATAAAACGCGCCGGCTGTCGCGTTCGCTGTGAACGTCGAAGAGGTAGCATTGCCGTCCGCGTCGGTCGTATCCGTTTCGATGTATGGCGTGGCCACTATGCCATTCGCGAAAGTGCCGCTCGCGCCCGTCGCCGGAGCCGTGAACGTCACCACCGCGCCGGGCACCGGGTTGGTGTAACTGTCATACACTGTCGCCACCAGCGGATTTGCAAACGCCGTGCTGATCATCGCGCCTTGCGGCGTTCCGCTGGTCGCCGCGATCGAATACGGCGCCCCCGCTAAGTTCGTGAGAATGAAACTGGCCGACGAAGTCGCTCCTGAAACCGAGGCTCCCACGTCAGCCGAGCCGGCTACCGTATTCGCGGTGAAGGCCGTTGAGGTAGCCACGCCGCTCGAGTTGGTTGTATCCGTTTCCGTGGACGTTCCATTTGACGCGAAAGTGCCACTCGCTTTCGACGTCGGAGCCGAAAACGTCACGGTCGCGCCGCTCACTGGATTTGAGCCCTGCATCACCGTGGCTGAAAGGGTGCTTGCGTACGCCGTGCCAACCGTCGCGCTTTGCGGGGTTCCGGACGTCGCTGTGATCGTTGTGGCCGGTCCACTGGAACTGCCGCATGCCACCAAGCCGGCAATCATGGTCAAACTGATGAGAAGAAGAATCGATTTGCGGAATGTCATCGGGCACCTCCGTTGAGTGCAGCCTGGGATTTCTGTTCGGTGTTGCCTGCAGACGGGGAACGCGTCGCGCGGGGGGTGTGCTCGCGCACAAGCAATCCGTGCTTGCTGCGCACCGTGACGGTGCGGCCGTCGACGGTCAGTTGGCGGGCCAGGAAATATTCCTTCCCGCGCAGCGTCACTGTGGCCCCGATGATCTGAACCGACGTTCCTACTTGCAGGGATTCTTTAGTCGCCTTGCTCAGGAAAGATCCGACGTGGGTATCGACCACGCCCTGCGGGCCAGCCACCAGCAGATGCATCCCTGCGGGACTGCCGATTACGTGCTTGGTGACGACTTCCTGAATGGTCCCATTGAGAGTGGTTTCATGCGCCGCATCGTAGGCGGGGCCAAAGCCTCGTCCGCGAGATTCGGGCGCCGTGGTGGCGGCGAGTGGAATAGCCAGAATCGCGAACAACAGGCCGGTCAGCAGCCCCGCGATCGTTCGAGTGGGTTTCGTCAAAAAATTGCGACTCATGGACAAGCTCCTTAGGTAGAGGTTTATGGAAATCATCGATAGACGACAAACCAACTACAGCGGCACGCGCCGCTTTCTCTGCCGATAGCGTACATCCCGGCAAGCAACCGTTTCGTCATCATGCTTCCAGGTCGTGCTTGGATTTGGAGTTGAACCTCTGGTTGGCAAGCGTACACTTTCCCTGCCTTGGAGCGCAACTGGGTTACCCGCCAGAGCCGTTACTACTTTATAGACAAGGGAATTGGCGACTGAGTACGCTTTAGACGGNNGTGAGTGCGCCGGCCCTGAAGCTCAATAGCAAATGTTGCGTTCAAGTTGCTAATGCCACCTTTCTGCCTCTTTACTGCAATCTATTTCTGTCGCAACTCTTTTCGTTGACACAGGGCACTCCGACAGCGTAATTATGATCCCTCGGTATTTACCGGTGGTGATCTCTTGTTATGACGTCCGGTGATTGCCCCTGCCCTTCCTAACGGACCGTGCGGGTGACTGGGCGCTCGTGCCAAAGAGCACCTTTGATCGTTCCTCCTCCCAACCCGGCATACGCCGAGGTGCAGATGCCCGCACTGGCGGGCAAATTGACCGTTCTTTCAGGAGAGTCACTTATGTCTCAAGACACGCGTAGGATGTTTCCCGTTGTGGTGCTTGCCTGCCTGGCTGTTCTGCTGATCGCGGTGCCGGCGTTCTCGCAGTCCGCGAGTGGCGTCCGCACTTCTCAGATTCTTGGCGGTGAAGATCCGTCCAAGCAGATTGCCGTTACGTTCTGGCTCAACCAGCACGACAAAGCTGGCTTCGACGATCTGGTCCGCCAGATGTACGACCGAAATTCGTCCAACTACCATCACTGGCTCACGCTGAGTGAGTACAAAACCCGGTTCGCGCCGAGCGCTGGAGATATGGCGATTGTCCGGCAGCATCTGGCCGCGAATAATCTCCACGTGGTGGCGACCGACCAACTCAATCATGCCGTGACCGCGCGCGGTACCGCAGCCGACGTGCAACGCGCGACCGGTGTGCAACTGAACCGCGTGTTAATCAATGGCGAGGTGCATCGCCTGCCCAGCGCAGCGCCTGTCATCTCCGGAGCCGCCGGCAAGCTGGTTTCTGCCGTCCAAGGCCTCTCCGATTTGACCTATCACAACTATGCGAAACGACCGATCGACCCCGACACCGGCAAACCCACGGCTGTGGTCCCGCTGTACCACACCGGTCCGGCGGAGAAGTTCTTTAACGCCGACTGCCTCCGCGGCACGCAGACGAAGGTTTTCAAGACCGGTGGCGGCGGTCCCTACGCCGTCTACACCGGCGCGCGCTATGGCGGCCCCATCACTGCCGGTCCTCCCAATCTTCCCCCCTGCGGCTACGATTCACCGCAGGTGGAGAAGGCTTACGGCCTCACTTCCCTATACAAAGAGAAGCTCGATGGCACCGGCCAAACCATTGTCATCGTGGATGCCTACGGTTCCGACACGATTACGACCGATGCCAACACTTTCGCGGAGATCAACGGTCTTCCGCCGTTGACCGCGAGTAACTTCAACATCTACTACCCCACGGGCCCGACGAATTGCGGAGGTAATACTTGTGGCTGGGATGTGGAGACCAGCCTCGACGTGGAGTGGTCGCACACGGTAGCTCCGGGAGCCAACATTGCCCTGTTGTTGTCGGCCGACAACTCTTTTACCAACCTTGACCTCTCCGTGCTCTACGGCATCGAGACCGGGCTTGGTCCGGTGATCTCCAACAGCTACGGCATCGGCGAGATTGTTCTCGAAATCGAGGATCCCGCTGAACTCACAGTTCAGAACACGCTCAACGAGTTGGGCGCCGCGCTCGGCGTCTCCGTAAATTTTTCCAGTGGCGACGACGGAGACTTCTCGTACGCATACGGTGTGACGACTGTTTCCATGCCGGCGGCTTCTCCCTACGCGACCGGTGTCGGGGGCACCAGCTTGTTTCTCAATTCCAACAACTCTATTAAGTTGCAGACGGGTTGGGGCAACAACCTCACCCGCATCGCCTTAGCCACTCCCAACCCGCCCGTTATTCCGCCGGACATCATTGGTTTTTACGCTGGAGCTGGTGGCGGCACGAGCGCTGTCTGGCCGAAGCCTGCTTACCAGGGGAGCTTGCCCGGCAGCTGGCGGCTCGTCCCGGACATCGCATTCGTGGCTGACCCGTACACCGGCGCTGAGTTCATCGATACCGAAAATGGGCAGCAGTTCATCAGCGTCGTCGGCGGAACCAGTCTCGCCTGCCCCATGTTTTCGGGCATGTGGGCAATCTCCACTCAGGCTGCGGGCGCATGGCTCGGGCAGGCTGCTCCGCTGCTTTACACACTGCCTGCGGATGCAATCACCGACGTGATTGCCCAGAACGGCCCTAACAACGTCAGTGGCCTCACCAACAGCCCGCCCGCTTCTCCCGTCTACTACTCTCCTGAGGCGCTGGCGGCTCCGTTGGAAAACACCGTTGATTTCGTAAGTTTGCTGTACAACGGAACCTCTACCCGTTGGTACGTCATCAGCTTTGGCACCGACACTTCGCTGACGACGGGCCCGGGATGGGACAACGTCACCGGATTGGGGACGCCCAACGGCGCTAACTTCGTCACGGCCGTTGCCGCGGCAGTGAAGTAACCTAATCTCGAACCAGAGCGGGCCGGAACAATTCCGGCCTGCTTTTTTTTGACCGTCCAGAATCAAGCCGCCTCGCAACTTTCCTTGCCAGGCCTGTCGCGCCAGAATAATTTCAGTCTCGAGGGCAGGCGATTTTCCACACGCGTCAAAAAACTGCTCGTCCCCGAGCCGGATAATCCGTATAATTCAATCGTTTTAATAATCGCTATTGTGATACCTGGAGGGGTTCGCGTGAAAATTCCGGCCAGCATTCTTGCTTTCGTTACAGTCTCCGCGCTTCTCGCCTCCGCGCAGACCATCACGGTTGACGTCTCGCACCCCTCGAACCACTTCGTTCCCAGTGAAACTCTGGGCGCAGGCGTCGACCGCATTCCCACCGCGGCCATCGACCACGATCTGGTTCAACCCTCGCTCGAGGCCACGCTCGCTTCAGGCTGGCAGCCGGTGTCTTACCGCCAGAATACCGACTTAGCCATCGAAGCCTGGCACTGGAATCCTCAGGGAACATGGAGCGACAAGAGCGATCCCGCGGGCAAAGGCTATTTCACGGGCGCTTCCGTTCCCACCGAAAGCCTGCGCTACTCCTACGGATACGGGCTTCCCCGTCGCGGTTTCACGCGCAACGACGGCACGGAAACCGGCTACTCCCGCCTCACCGATGGCGACCTCAGCACTTTCTGGAAAAGCAATCCCTATCTCAGCCAACATTTCACCGGCGAAAGCGATGCCCTTCATCCGCAGTGGATGGTTCTCGATTTAACGCAGCCACAGCCCGTGAACAGCGTACGCATCGCGTGGGCCGATCCCTATGCTATTCACTTTGTCGTCCAGTATTGGACCGGCGAAGATGCCATCCGACAGCCAACTCGCGGCGTCTGGCAAACCTTTCCGCAGGGTGCGGCCACCGCTGGCAAGGGCGGCACCGAGACCATTCGCCTCGCCGCGGCTCCGGTGGCCGTGCGTTTCGTTCGCATCTGGATGACCGAGTCTTCTAACAGTTGCGATGCCGATGGGC
>PMXH01000606.1 GCA_003165855.1 Acidobacteriaceae bacterium
TTTTTCCCGGTGAACAGAGGATCTGGCCAATCCACACTTGAGACGGCCCCCGACACTCCTGGCACGCTACGCAACGAAGTGGTTAAGAAGCCCAACGCATCTGCGCCTTTGGCGGAATCCGGGTCGGGAATACCGCTGATCACCAGAATTAGTCGGTTGGCGAACGGAGACTGGAAGCGCTGCGCTAGTTCCAGGTCAACTTTTTCGGATTCTCCGCCCTTGATGTGCACAACTGTCTCCAGGCGACGTTCGACTTTGTAGGAAAAGGGCAGGAGCGCAAGCGCCATGACAAAGCCAGACATCGCCAACCAAAATCGGCGGCGAGCGGCATCATGGGCAGTCTTCGAGACTGGCATTACCATAGGAGATCTGCCACCAGACATCTTAGCGCGGGCGATGGGTGTTCGGGTAACGACTGACACACGTTCGCGCATGCCGGTGGGCTTTGTATTCCGCCTATTTGCGGCGCTTGCCCTGAGACGAACCGGAAGTGCAACATTCTCAACCGCGCCCTCTTCCTGAATGTGGGTTGGCGGCGGTTCTCATTGCCGCGCCATATCGCGCTGGGCCCAAGCTGCTAATTCGCAATTAGCTCCAAAGATAGGTGAGTGGTGTCCCCGACGACTTCCACTCGTGACTTGCACCCGCTGTGTTTGTAATACCCGCAAGATCCAAAAGCCCGGGCCAACCGCCCACAGGGCGTAAATGGTTAATGAGGTGAATCCTGTGCCTGGAAGTAAACGCCGAGTTGATTTATGGAGGTGAAGAAGCCGGTGCCTCCCGGCTGGCCGATGAGGCGCACGCCATCTCCCCATGTGTTCGGCAGGTTGAAGGTGTAGGTAGTGAAGCTGCCCGCGTTCGCCGTAAAAGGATACGGAGGCGTTACGGTCACGCCCGGAACGTCCACCCATTGAAAGTTCCGCCGCACTTGAACCCGCAGCTTCGCCGCATACCAGCCACCGTTCGGGAACATGGTCCCGGTGGTGTAGACCATCTGGTTGATGTTGTAAGCCTGGGGCCAGATGTAGCCCCACCAGTCCGATGTCTTTATCTGCTCGTCGTAATCGTCTTCGCTCACGGTCGCATCTCCGCTATCCAGCTGGTCGGAGCAGCCACGGCCGCAAAGGGTTCCGAAATGTGTGCTCTTGCTGATGGCGCGCGTACCCGGAGAGAGCGCCAGATTTGCGGTCGATGGGCCATTGCTGGGCGAGGAGGGCTGGGCGGGCTGAAGGTAGAGTCTGNNGCTGGTGCCGTATTGTCCGCGGTTCAGCCTCAGACGAAGCGGGCCGAAATCGGTCGACTGAAAATGCTTCCAAGGACCCCACGGCTGACTTGCTTCATAGAGCTCATGCGTGCTGCAGGACCATGACGCAAAAATGTACTTCTGCAAAGGCGCGTCGTACGTGACACCGCCCTGCGCAATTACCTGCTGGTAGGGCGGGCAATCCGGTCCGAACATGACGGGATAGAGCAGGCGCGTGTCGGTGAGCACGGGCATCTTCTTGGTGATGTCCTCGGTCCAGACGGGCGCCCCATCTACATTGGTGCCGGCATAAAACTCCCAGTCCGCGCGCTTCTGTACCTTGTCGGCAGGCACGCGGCCAAGGTACATCGTCTCCTGCGAACGCCAGTTGTTGTCGAGACCGTAGGCATAGACATAACCATCGATCGCGTTCGCAGAATCTTGGCCATAATCGAGGAAGAAGACAGTGGTGAACTTGTAGGCTTTTGGGCTTGCGGGGTTCGTGGGCGTGCCGAACATAGGCGCGTTTGCATTCCAAGTCCAGGTGACTCCGTTATCGACGGATTTGGCGATCGAGGCAGCCGGCGCGTCATCGAAGGTCGATTCATTCAGATTCTGAAACGCGAGATAGATGGCTCCTCCTCTGCAGAGCATACCCGTCGGTTTGCGGGTATAGACACTGCCGCTCCAATTCGTGCCAACATTGGTCGCGATCGTGGTGCCGGTCAACTCTCTCGGCGTGCCGCTGATGCGACTTACCGCCATGTCGGTGTAAACGTCGCCAAAGCCTGTACCATCGCCATTGCCTGCATACAGGTTGTCGTCATTTGCCCAGCATGAGGGCCAGAGATCGCCATTCCCCGTCATCTGGTAGGTGGAGAAACGTTCCTCCGCGATGGTGGAGAAAAACTTGCTCTCCGGCGGAGTTTGCGCCGCGCATGATGGAAGGAGCAGCAGGCCGAGAAAAAAGAAGCAAAAAGTGCGCAGAACGAAGTTGCAACGCATGGAGAGGTTCTCCCCGAGAATGGTAGATAGAATAGCCTACCGAGATTGTGGATTCAATCCTTATAGAAAAAGGGTAGTGGTGCAGTTTGAACTGCACCACTACCAGAAAAAGAGAGAACCAGCCGAGTTTCAGCGCCATAGGGCGACAGCCTCATGCTAGACGAGGCCCCTCCCCTAAGAGGAAACTGAGATGTTCGTCCTTTCCTCGTTTACCAGCGATCACCTGGAACTGTTGCTGAGAAACGACCCTCCGATCAAGCACGTGGTTTTCTGCCTGGATCCGGACAAAGCCGGAAAAGACGGGACCGCGCGCGCGATCAAAGTGATCGAAGAAGTCTTTTCCGGCAATATTGGACTTCCAGTAGACATTGTTGCCATGCCCGAGGGCGGCGGCGACCCGGATAAGTTCGTTCGGGGTTTCGGGATCAAGAGTTTTCGTAGTCTTGAGCGGCTCGATCTATTCAGCTGGCGCATGAAAGAAACCGTAGAAAGAGGCGAAGACTCTCTTCAAGTCGCTGAGAATGCTGTGGGTTTGATTCTCAATGAACCCAACATCCTGCGCCGGCGGCAGATGGCGAAGAGACTAGCTTCCGTTACGGGGCAGCCGGAAGACGTCATCTGGGCT
Source organism: Acidobacteriaceae bacterium (assembly GCA_003165855.1). Lineage (GTDB taxonomy): Bacteria > Acidobacteriota > Terriglobia > Terriglobales > Acidobacteriaceae > Sulfotelmatobacter. Next base: position 2,874 of record PMXH01000606.1, read on the forward strand.
GAGGTCGAGCGGCGCGTCGATGTCGACAAGGCCGCGGCCCAGGAACAGAAATCCTCCATCGTTCATAAAATGATCCGGGATATTGGTAAGAATCCGAATCGTTCGTCCCAGCTGGTTGCAGAAGCCTCCACGCAGATTGAACTGGTCGACAAGGCTAAGCATGGCTATGACCTGCGGAGCGCGGTCAGCGCCCTGGATCTGGCCTATGAACGCGCCGACAAGAACGACAGCCGGGTAGGTCTCTATACCGGCTTCGATCTGTTCGACGACAAGATGCGGGGTGTGCCTAAGTTCGATAAATTCATCAGTTTACCCGGCAAACCGAACTCTGGGAAAAGTACATGGTGTGACAACTTAGCTTTGAGAATAGCCGAAGACAAGCGAAACAAAGACGTTCTTGTCTTCTTTCATACAGCGGATGACTCGCTATATGAGCGGCATTCGAGGATCCTCGGATCCCGGTTCAATATCCCCAGCGAGATGTTTGAGAGCCCGGGATTTTATCTGGGCGACCCGGAAGCAGCTGACGGTGGACGTCAAAGCCGGGCACGCCGTCCGGCATTACAAAGTCGTGAAGTCCGATCGACCTGTGGATCTCGTGTTCCAGTCGGTCAAGACCGGCGCCGCTATACGTGACAACAATATCCTGACACGGCATATCAAGCCGGCCGCGCGCAAAATTGCCCTGCCCTGGATCAACTGGCGTTGCCTGCGAACCTCGCATGCGACCTGGATGGTGGAGGCGGGCGCCAACCCCAAAGACGTGCAAGGCCAGATGCGGCACTCCCGCATTTCGACCACGTTGGACATTTATGCGCAGTTCGTGCCGGAGTCACAGCGGCGCGCACTCGCCAAGATGTCTGCAATGGTGGAGTCTCGCACGTCAAAGCCGATTGCAGCAGCAAGTACAGCCAGTATTTCCATGCCGCAGCAATCGCGCATGGTGAATTAGCCAGTTGCAAAGAATTTTGGAGCCAATTGGAGCCAAAACCAGGTGGGACGATGGAGCTAAGTCGTTGAAAATGTGGTGGCCAGGGACGGAGTTGAACCGCCGACGCCAGCCTTTTCAGTGCGACGTTATGTTGTAGTTTCAACAACTTAAGTGACTCTGGGTGGCCGCCTAAGTCCTTGAAACGTCGTTAGAGACGTGACGACCGTGGGTTGGAATCGTGGGTTCAAGCATGGCTTCCGCTTCAAGCATTCGATAACGAAAAAAACCGAAGGGTGGTTCTTCGGAGAAACTCCTGGCTTGTCGTCCTACGACTGGGATCGAGCGCTGCTGCCTGAGCACACAACAATTTTGCGCATAGACAGACGCCTACACCGAACCACAAATATGTTAAGTTGGCGGCTCGTCGATTCATCGTGGCAGTTTATCACTCTTATCACACCTTCTCTTGGTGCGTCGTATGCCTCCCACGCGCGAAGAGCCAAAAACAGGCTTCGCCGAGATCAACAACAACTTCCAAAGCCGGCTCCAGGTAGAGAGAAAACACTCGACCGCCAAGAGAAAATCTTGGCAGACGGTTTGATCGGTTGACTAGGATCTTTCACTTCGTGGCGCTTGAAGCGTTCGTTTGGCGCAATACGACTTGCGATGAGTCCTTGCCGTCGGTAACGAGCAGATATCTCCGCGGGGGCGCATCTGAAGAAGCCGATTCTCCCCGAGACAAGGACTTCAAGGGCCCGATCGCTTGAACGATTCCCGCGCCGTCAGGATTCGTCTTTAGTACCGCGAGCGGCTCAAGTTTCCCATATGGCGCACGGTCTGACTCCGCAAGATACACCTGATATTGGCATTTGGGTGCAAGGCCTGCGGCCGCGATCTGGACCAGGTCCAACAATCCGAGTGAATTTACGGCTACGGAGGCTTGCGCATTCGGTAGTGCGGTTCCCGCCGCGCTCAGATGCAACCGCGCGTTGTTAGCTGCTGCTCCGAGCGGCACGAGATTCTGGGTACCGTCGCCGGACGGAACCGCGTTGGGCACATACACCAGGGCTTGTGTTGTCTGCCCAATGGGAATCTCGGCGATGACTTTATTGCTCAATGTGTCGATCGCGGCGGCCATTTCTCCGTTCTCCAGCGCGACGTAGACTCTGGAGCCGTCGCCGGAAGGCCAGATTCCGTGAGGGAGGCTTCCTACGGGAATCGTCGCAACCAACTCCGGAGTCGGGCCTCTGCGGTAAGCCTTCACTTCGTTCGCGCCTCCGATGGTTACGTAGGCGAACTTGCCGTTCCGGTTGTTGACGAAGTTTACGTGATTTGAAATCGGACCGACGTCCAACACGGCTTTTTGGTCGAACGGCGGCTGCGCACTGAACACCTGTACTTTGCCTGCATCTTTCAGCGTAATCCACACTTCATCATTCTCCGGGCTCACGGCGATATTCGGACAAAACGGGCTGGCTTGGGGCAGTCTTTTCACGATTGCATGCGAGGCTGCATCGATTACTGTCAACTCGGGAGTGAAGCTGGAGCAGACAAAAGCGTACTTGCCGTCGGGGCCAAACATGGCCATGCCGGGGCCGTTGGCCAATTCAATGCGGCGCGTTTCTTTCATCTGCACCGGATCGATGACCGAAATATAATTCTCGCCACGGACAGTCACCCACAACTCGCGCCCGTCGGGAGTAAAGAATGCTTCGTGCGGCGAACGGCCCACGTACACCTTGCCCTTGATCTGGTTGCTGGCGGTATCGATCAGCGTGACGGAATTCGAACCAACCGACACCACTACCAGGGTCTTCGAGTCTGGCGAGTAGCCGAGCCCATGGACGAGCAATTCGCCTCGATAGAGCGGGCTTAAAGCACCAGGTATGGGATCGCCAAGCCGGATCACACCCAACAATTTGTTGGTCGAGGGATCAATGACGGAGACCGTGTTCGAGGTTTGGTCGGCTGCATAGACACGATCATGGGCCGACACAGGAATATCTTGACCGCCCCAAGGTGCCTGTTGCGCAGAAGCACACGAAAGAAAGAAGAAGAAAGATACCGCGCCAATTAGTCTCATAATTATTGCTCCTTGCCCGCGTAAACGACGGGTGAATGTTCTTTTGCTGCCGATTTTGACTCGTGCTGCTTCAGCCAAAGCTGCATCAACTCGATCTCTGATTGCTGGTCTGTGATGATCTCCTGCGCCAGCCGTCGCATCTGTGGGTCTTTCCCGTAGATCAATTGCGTCTTGGCCATGTCGATTGCCGCCTGGTGGTGCGGAAGCATCATTTTGACGAAATCAACATCGCCGTCGCCGGATGTTTTGAGTATTGCCATGGCCGTATGCATCGCATCCATACTTCGCAATAGCTCAGACCAGCCAGGATCGGTCTTTGCAGAGCTATTGTGCGAATGAGAGTCCTGTCCCCATTCAGGGAGTGCAAACGTGAGAACGAAAAACGCAACTATCACGTAGCGCCATGCAATCTTCTTCATACTTCTCCTCCTGAGTTCACGAGCATCAGTGCGCACCGCAAATAGATCAGCTCAATGACGCGAGCACGCGACTCGCAAATCCTTGTGCCTCCTCGGTCGGTAGATCGCCCACGACGAAATCGCCCAGCGCGAAACGAATCCCACCCCGAGTCCTGCTTCCACTGTGGACTTGATGGCTTCCGTAGAGTCCAGGTCCATGACCCTCTTAAAGGATTTGAGTCCGATCCCGGCCTTCTCCAGCGCCTTCTCGACCACCCGGCGGGAGCCTGAGCCCTGTTCGCGCATGAGAAGAGTCGATTCTAGAAGTTGAGGGCGCGACAGACGATCAGGTTTAAAACCTCTTGGTGTTATCAAGACCAATTCATCTTCCGTGAAAGGCTCGACACGCACACTTCGATCTCGTGCGGGGCCTTCGATTAGCCCGACCGAGACCTTGCCGTTCAGCAGAAGCTGCACCACTTCGCTGGTGTTGCCGCTGTGCAACGAGAACTGGACGCGAGGATGCTCGCTAATGAACGCGCCCAGCAATCGCGGGAAGACGTAATGCGCGATGGTGGTGGAGACTCCCAGAAAAAAATCTCCCGACACTTCGCCTTCGCCATCGCCCAACCCTTGCTCGGCTTCCGAGAGCAGAGTTGCAACCTTGTTCGCATAACCGAGTAGAATCGACCCTTGCCGAGTCAAGGAGATCCGGCCAGCAGTGCGGTCGAAGAGGCGGACCCCGAGATCATTTTCCAATGCCTTGATTTGAAGCGACACGGCGGGTTGGGACAAGAAAAGATGTTCTGCGGCTTTGCGAAAGTTCAGGTGTTCAGCAACGGTACGAAACACCTTGAGCCGAAAATGTTCTAGCTGTGCCAATTGGAGATCATGCCGGAAAGCAAAGCATCGTGGTTTGATTTTAGCGCGAGCTGGACAAATTCATCGAAGCGCTGCTGCTGGCGCGAGGGAGCTACCCGATTCCGGCAAGCGCTTGACTGAGTGTCCTCACCCACAAAGGCGGATTATCTGCTGGGCAATTGTAATCCGCTCCGCTGACATCCTTATCTCGCCGACGAAGGGACGCCACAATGGGAACCCCGGGCAGGGTCTCACGGAAATGAGCGGCAAGCTCACATCGTTCTTCCCCAGGGGCGCCGTGCCCGATCAGGACGACTCCCACCGGCTCATGTGCAAGGGCGAGATTTCGCGCTGCGCGGGAACCGAGCGCAGAGATTACGGGATGGCCGAGCGATTGGATATCTCGTCTCGCATTGACAACAAGCTCTCGCGAAATTCAACCTGCACTATAGTTGTCATGGTTCTTCGGAATCTGTGTCTTTCGGAACAATCGTGCGCCGAGACTCGGCGCGAGTTTGGCTCCTTCAGGTAGGAACGCCGAGTTTTGGCAAAAGCCATTGCGTCAAGATTATGTAGCCGACAAGAAATGCCAGTCCCCAAACCCAATTCGGCATGTTCACTCTCTCCCTAACTTGTCCACTCCGAGTTTACGCAGGAATGTCATCATCGGGCACCAGTTGGTTAATCCAGATTGAAACAGATTCAAGCCAACAAAAGCCGTGAACAGATAACAGTACGGGCTTACATAGCGCCCAAGCGCCAGCGACAGAGGAATAAAGCTGCCAGCAATCAAACGAAGTCTTCGTTCTAGGGTCATAACGGTTCTCCTTCAGTTCTTCACAATTTCGCATCGCGGTGTTTCGCATTCAGCGACATTTTCCGGCGCATGCGGATGCATCGGTGGAAACGAGTGTCCCCTCTGAGACAGGTAGTAAAGGACCGGCACTGCCATTCGCGACAGAACGGTAGACGCGACTTCTCCCGCCATCAATGACAGAGCCAAACCCTGAAAAATCGGATCGAACAGGATCACGCTCGCTCCCACCACCACGGCGGCTGCGGTCAGCAGCATTGGGCGGAAGCGCACCGCGCCCGCATCGACTACGGCATCCTCAAGGGCCATTCCCTGAGAGCGGCGCAATTCGATGAAATCCACGAGAATGATGGAATTGCGAACAATAATGCCGGCTCCAGCGATGAAGCCAATCATCGACGTGGCTGTGAAGAAAGCCCCCATCAAAGCGTGCGCGGGAAGAATTCCCACCAGCGTGAGCGGAATCGGCGCCATGATGACCAGCGGCGTGACGAACGAACGGAACCAACCCACGACCAGCACGTAGATCAGCACCAGGACTGCCGCGAAGGCGAGTCCCAGATCGCGGAAGACTTCCACCGTGATGTGCCACTCACCATCCCACTTCATGGAGAAGCGGTCGGTGCGCTCGGGCATCGTGGTGCCCTTGTATTGCTTTACGCCGTAGCCATCGGGCAACTTGATTTTGTCGATGGCCTCGCTCATCTTCATGATGGCGTATACGGGACTTTCTTCTCCGCCCGCCACATCTCCCGTCACGTAGACGACTGGCTGAAGATTTTTGCGATACACGCTGGTATCGATCGTCGTCTGCTGAAGGTTCGTCACTTCCTGCAGAGCGATTTGGCCACCGGAGGGCGTTGGAAGCTTCAGATTGCCAAGGTCTTCGATCCCTGAGCGATCCGGGCGCGCCAGCCGCACTTCGATAGGGATGTCCTCGCGGGAATGGGGATCGTGGAGCAAGCCCGCGTTAGTTCCGCCGAGCCCCACCTGCAGCGTTCGCGTCACATCGGCCGGCGAGATGCCATGGAGAGCTGCCTTGTCCAGATCCACTTTCATGTCGTACTTGGTTTGCGGGTCTTCGACGTACCAGTCCACATCCACGACGCCGGGCGTTTGCTGAAAGACCTTCTTGACTTGAGCGGCCAGTTCAATTTGCCCTTTGTAGTCTGGCCCATAAATTTCAGCAACCAGAGTTTGAAGCACTGGTGGACCAGGCGGCACTTCCGCTACCTTGATGCGCGCACCGAAGGGCGCGGCGATCTTGTCCAACTCCGGCCGCAATCGTCGTGCGATCTGGTGGCTCTGCGCCTTGCGATCGTGGCGCGAGAGGAGATTGACCTGAATGTCGGCCTGATTGGGCTGACCACGCAAGAAGTAGTGACGCACGAGCCCGTTGAAGTTGTAAGGGCCGGACGTCCCGGCATAGATCTGATAATTGATAACCTCGGGCTGCTGGCCGAGATACTGTCCCAAGGATTGCGCCACTCGGGTCGTTTGTTCAAGTGGCGTGCCATCTGGCATGTCAATGATGACCTGGAACTCACTCTTGTTGTCGAAGGGGAGCATCTTGACGCGTACCCACTTCAATGGGACGAACGCGACCGCCGCCAGCAGCAGGATTACGACGCCACCGAGAAACATCCAGCGGCGGCGTGCGTCGCGGATGAGCGGGTTCATCATCCGGCGGTACAGTCGGGTGGTCCAACCTTCGGTCTCGTGCCCGGAATGGTCGCTACCGCCTGCATGTTTCCTCAGCAGCCTCAATGCCGCCCACGGAGAAACCACGAAGGCAACAATCAGCGAAAACAACATGGCTGCCGAAGCACCCACCGGGATAGGGCGCATGTATGGGCCCATCAGGCCGCGCACGAAGGCCATGGGCAGGATCGCGCCGATTACTGCGAAGGTGGCGAGAATCGTGGGATTGCCAACTTCGTCCACCGCCTCGACCGCGACTTCAGATAAGGATCGCCCTCGGCTTTCCGGCAACCGAAAATGGCGCACGATGTTTTCGACCACTACGATGGCGTCGTCGACCAGGATGCCGATGGAGAAGATCAACGCGAACAATGTGACCCGGTTCAGGGTGTAGCCATACAGGTAGAACACGGCGAGTGTGAGGGCGAGCGTGACCGGCACTGCCAGAAGTACGACACCCGACTCCCGCCAGCCCAGGGCAAGCGCAATCAGCAATGTGACCGACAACGTTGCGATTAGCAGGTGTTTGAGAAGTTCGTCGGACTTGTCCTTCGCGGTCTCGCCATAGTTGCGCGTGACCGTGATGTTCAGATCATTTGGAAGCACATAACCGCGCAACGCATTGACCTTGTCCAGAACACGCTCGGAAATATCGGTGGCGTTCGTACCTTTGCGCTTCGAAAGCGTAATGGTTACCGCGGGATACTCCGCGCCAGATGTCTGTCCTGGGCCACCACGAGCATTCGCAAACAAAACGTAGGTGTCGGGTTCGGCCGGCCCGTCTTCCAGTTTCTCAGCTACATCACGCAAGTACACCGGACGTCCAGCGTGAACCCCGACCACAACCTGACGCAAGTCGTCGAGACTTGTGAAAAAAGTTCCGGCTTCGACCTGAAACTCGCGATTGTCGCGCGCAAAACTACCGGCTTGGCCACGGCTGTTCGCGTTCT
>PMXH01000309.1 GCA_003165855.1 Acidobacteriaceae bacterium
GCGCGCGAACACATTCGCGCCCTGCATGGGCTGAGCAGTGCCTCCCTGGTGATCCACGAAGTAAACCGAGCCGTAAATGCGCGCAGTGGGAGTGGAGGTGCCAGAGGTGCCGACAGGATAGAGGCGAGAGAGCGCGGCGACGTCATCGGGCGCGAGCTGGTAGGGTTTTGCATAGCAGAGAGTGATCGGTACGCAATTCACCGGGTCCATGAAGTGCATGACGGGAAAGCCGGCGAAGTCATCGGGCGTTGGGGTCGGGTCGCCGGTGATCACGTTGAGATTCATCTGTGACCAACCCATACCAAGCACGCTGCCCAACACGCGAACGAGCCGGTATTCTAGGTCAGTAAGTTGCGAAGACTGTAGAGCGCACTGGCCATTGATCACGACCAGCGCGTGAAGGAAATTTGCGCCGGCACTGGAGTTGTCCACGCCGCCGTACACTGCGTTCCAGAAGCACTGCGACGAATCGCCCGCGCCCGCACCGAGCAAAGCGTCAGTGACCGAACCGTCGTAGTCGTAGACAATGCCCACGGGGGTTTGCGTGGCGGAGGGAGCGATATCGGTGGGAGCGGTGACGGTTCCGTTGCTGTCGACAGCGATGTTGCTGCCGTTGACGTCTTCGGCGAGTTGTCCAGCGTTGGTAGCCGTAAGGGCTGCTGTGGGAACGGCCGTCCACTGAGCGAAGGCGGTGGCCACGAAAGCATTCGCGGCAGAGCTCGGCAGGATGGGGCTTAGGTCGCCCTGATCCGTATAGTAGTTTACCTGGCCTAAGGACCAGGTAAGAGGCTGGCCCATGGTCGAAGAGTTGAAATAGCTGGAGCCAGCCACATATTCAGGGCCGCCGGCGCGGGCGAGCAATGCGAAAAAGATGATGACCAGGGCTGTGGACAGCCGGAAGAAGGTGGACAGCCGGAAGAAAAATGAGCGCGCGGTTGTGCTGGTCAGTAGGGTCACGTTGGGCTCATTCCTCTCCGCTGGAACGGCGCACTGCTTGCGCGAAGTCCGTGTAAGAGACGACGGTTTTTCCNNCCCAGGATGGGATCGGCCGTCAAGGTGACGATGTGCTGTGGGCTCATCACGATCCTGCCTTGGGAATCCATAGCGAACCGGCCCAGGGCGCCGGCGACTGGACTGCTGAGGCCTAGCTTGCCTGGAGAATAAAGAAACAGAAGGACGCGCTCGCCGACGTAGTAACGCTCACCGTTGGTCCAAAGGCCAGCCCACTCGTGGATGGTCAGGCTCTTGCCCGGCGAGGTGCCGCGCAGGGCACGTTCAACCTGGAATGTGACGGTTGTGGATACGGGATACTGCCCGGAAGATGCGGTAGCACGTCCGATAGCGGTGACACTGCCGGAGAAAATGATCCCCGCGGCGCGGACGAGTTGCTGGAAAACGGGGGAAACAACCGGATAGCGGCGGGGCAGCGTGGGAGGGGGAATCCAGACGGGCGCAGTGGGTGGAGTGTATCGCAAGGGCGCAAGGTTCGGTGCGAACAGGGGCGCGGCAGCCGGGGAACGATCCGCAACGGCATCCTGGCCGCGCAGAAACGTTGGTGCTACGAAAATCAACAAGAAGGCGGCGAGCAGACGCCAACAACTCCCGGTCATAGCCATCACCTGGGACCGAATGTCTGCTCGGAGGAATCTGGGAAACCGAGGTCATCCTAATGGTCGGGCAGGACTGGCGCAGTGACGGATGTCACCAAGGGCCTGTGGATTTCTGGACACGGGAATTGTCGTCAGAGTCGCAGAGTCATCCGACCCGACCGCGGCAATCGTCCCATTTTCCTCCTGGCTTCCTCTCTGTTCTTCGCGTTGACTTTGCTTCCGCCCACTCCTAAGATGGCTCACCGGACTTCTGGTCCAAGCGTTGTGGGCGCCGTTTCTGAAAACATGATTGGGCAAACCATCTCTCACTACAGAGTGATCGAGAAACTCGGCGGCGGCGGGATGGGTGTGGTGTACAAGGCCGAGGACACACGGCTGCACCGCTTCGTTGCCCTGAAGTTTCTTCCCGAAGATGTCACGCGTGACGCGGCGGCGCTCAGCCGTTTTCGCCGCGAGGCTCAGGCCGCTTCCGCGCTGAATCATCCCAATATCTGCACCATCTACGACATCGGTGAAGAAGGCGGCCTCGCGTTCATCGTCATGGAGTATCTGGAAGGCGAAACCCTGAAGCATGTGATCGGCAATGAGCCTCTGGAACTGGAGAAGCTGCTCGCTATCTCCGTTGACGTGGCGGACGCGCTCGATGCGGCGCACTCCAAAGGCATTGTGCACCGCGACATCAAGCCGGCGAACATCTTTGTCACGCTGCGGGGATCGGCTAAGATCCTCGATTTTGGACTGGCCAAAGTCACACAGGATAGCAGCCACCTGCTAGACCCTGCCGAAGTCACCAAGACCGAGGGCTCCGGGGCTCAGCACTTGACCAGCCCCGGCTCGGCGCTCGGGACGGTGGCTTATATGTCTCCAGAGCAGGTGCGGGGCAAGCCCCTCGATTCGCGCACCGATCTGTTCTCGTTTGGGATCGTGCTCTATGAAATGGCGACCGGTGCGGTGCCGTTTCGCGGGGAAACTTCCGGAGTGATCTTTGATGCGATCATGAACCGGGCGCCGGTCGCTCCGGTGCGCCTGAACCCCGACTTGCCGGCGAAGCTGGAAGACGTGATCAACCGGGCGCTCGAAAAAGATCGCGACCTGCGCTACCAGCACGCCGTGGATATCAGATCGGAACTGCTGCGGCTGAAGCGGGATCTGGAATCGGGGCGGTCGGCCGCGGTGAGCTCTTCGTCTTCCGGGCCGGCGTCAGGCGCAACACAGCAGGTAGAATCGCAGGCGCCTGGGGACGGGAAGAAGACCAGCGGGCGCTCAGCGGCAGTGTTGTCGAATTCCGCTTCTTCCAGTTCATCTTCTTCGGGTTCGGGGAGTGTGGCGGCCGTGCCGCTGTCGACTCCTCCGCGGACGTGGTGGAAGTTCGTGGTTCCCATCGTTGCAGTTTTGGCTCTGGCTTTGATTGCCGGAGGATTCTACTGGCGCAAGCATCAGGCGCCGCAACTCACGGACAAAGATCAACTGATCCTGGCCGACTTCACGAATCAGACCGGCGACGCGGTGTTCGATTCCACGTTAAAGGAAGCATTGGCCATCCAGCTCGAACAGTCGCCGTTGCTGCAACTGGTTAGCGATGCCGAACTGCACAACAATTTGCAGTATCTGGGGCAGTCGCGCGATCAGAGGATCACGCCCGAACTGGCGCAGCAACTGGGCCAGCGTTTAGGAGTGAAGGCGTACCTGGCCGGAACGATCGCCACGCTGGGCTCGTCGTATGTCATCCAGATTAATGCGGTGAACTGCGGCACGGGAGAGATATTCGCGCGGGAGCAGGTGACCGCTGCCGATAAAACAGGCGTGCTGCAAGCCGTTTCCAATGCCGCTACGGCCATGCGGGCGCGGCTGGGCGAGTCGATGGCATCGATCCAGAAGCTTACAACTCCTTACACCAACGTGACCACCGCCTCGTTACAGGCTTTCCACGCGTTTTCGTTGGGAGAAGACGAACACCGGCTGGGGCGCGACTTCCCTCAGGCCGCATCCTTTTATCAGGAGGCGATCCGGCTCGATCCGAGCTTTGCCATGGCGTACGCGCGGCTGGGTGTGGCGTATGGAAATCAGGGCGCCGTAGCCAAGGCAGTGGACTATCTGAAAAGGGCCTACGATTTACGGGAGCGGGTCACGGAGCGCGAGCGGATGTACATCGAGTCGCAAAACGCCTTGCAGCAGTACGACATGCCGAAGGCGCTGGACTCCTACAAGCTGTTCGTAGCGACGTATCCGCGGGACGCCGCCGCATGGAACAATCTGGCGTCCGCTTACCAAACCGTTGGCGACTTTGAACAGGCTGCCACAGGTTTTGAAAAGACATGGGAGATCGCCCGCTGGGACAATGTGGCGGCGAATAACGCCGCCGGTACTCTGATGACCATCGACCGCACTCAGCAAGGGGAGCGTTACCTCAAAGAGGCGCTGGACCAGGGCGGCAGTGACAACACCAATTATCAGAGCAACGCCATGCTGGATGATTTTATCTCTGGCCGTCCGGACTGGGAGAAGCACGTACAGTGGGCAGCCAGCCGTCCCGACGGTTTCACCGTGCAGGGGAATGCGGCGACGATGTATCTCTTCCTAGGCAAAATGCATGAGGCGGATCGGCAGTGGGAGCAGGCGGCACAAAAGGCAGAGCAGCAGCACCTGTCCGATGCGGCGGGCGGGCTCTACGCGATCAAGGCTTTGCATGATGCGCTGGCATCCAATTGTTCCGCCGCGCGCGACGCTGCCCACCGGGGACTGACGCTCGACCGCTCGGCAGCAACCGTTCCCGACGCCGCTTTGGCCCTTGCCTGGTGCGGTGAGGAAGGCTTGGCCCTGAAGGAAACCGAGCGCCTGGCGGCGGAGACACCAACGAATACGCTGGTCAACGATATCTATCTGCCTGAGGTGAAAGCAGCCGCAGCCCTGGCCGCGCACCATCCCGAACAAGTCGCCGGGCTGTTGACCTCGGCTGTTCCTTACGTGTTCGTGACGAAGGCGCCTCATCTTCTAGGCCGTGCGTCGTTGGAGACAAAGCAGGCGCAGCAAGCCGTCACCGATTTTGAACCTGGGGTCCGCTATCGCGCTCTGGCCCTGGGAGAAGGAGCGACCGGCTCGGCTCAGGCGCCCGACTATGTTTTCTGTCTGCTGGGAACGGCCCGCGCCCAGGCGCAATTCGATCGCACGGCTGCGGCACGGACTTATCAGGAACTGCTGGATATCTGGAAGAACGCCGATGCCGACTTCATCCCCGCGCAGGAAGCACGGCGCGAAATGGCGGCATTGACCGCGCCAGCGAAGAATTAGCAGAAACAAGAACCGTAACGCTCTCCTGAATGAAACCCCAGCTAGTCCACGTGCCGCTGATGCTCTTCGGCGCTGAGATTGGCTCCAGCCAGCAGCAGTAATCCTGACAGGAATGCCCAGAACATCATGCTCACCGAGAGCGCGAAGGGGCCGTACACTTCGCCGAAATTCAGCCAGGGCAAGGCCAGGATATATCCATACTTCAAAGCCTCGGAAAGCAACCCCATGATGATGGCCGTAGGTATGACGGCGCGCGCCGGCACTTTGCCGTTGGGCAGCAGCCAGTAAATGAGGAAGAAAATCGCAATGCTGGCGGCGAGGGCGGAGACCTTCATCACCAGGAAACCCACCAGGCGAATGAATCCGGTCCCGTGGCCGCGCAAAAGGACTCCCATCAACGACACATTGCCTGCGGTCAAGGCGACGGAAAGCAGCGCCAGCAAGCCGCAACCGAAGGCCAGGCCGAGTGAGATCAGTTGATTGCCGAAGTAGGAGCGGTTTGTGGGAAATCGCCAGATGCGATTGAGCGCGACTTCCAGAGGCATGAATATTCCTGAAGAGGTGACCAGCAGGATGGCCAGCGAGGCGACCTGCACGCGTTGGCGTGTGTTTACCATCGCGTTCAGGTTGCGGATGACGAACTCCTGGCCGGCGGGAAGATAGTCGCGTAGCAACTCAACCACCACGTCGTACATCACGCGCGAATGAAAAACCCGCCGGATGAGCGTCATCAGCAGCACGACAAAGGGGAAGAACGAGAGAATCGAGTTGGCCGCCACCGAGAATGCAAAAGTATGCACGTCGGTGCGCAAAAGGTATTTCACCGTGGAGACGACCATTCCGGAGGATCGGCCTCCTCGCGGGCGCTGCGGCGGGGTGGGCGCGATCTCCGCCAAGGGAGGCAAAGTAGCTGGAGCTGGAGCGGACACGGTCATTTGCCTAATCCTATCAAAGGCTTGCGGCCGGGGTTGACTTCTTAAGGGAACGAAGGTTCACCGCCTGAGATGCTTCATTTCTTATACTCCGTTAAAGATTTGACTATGACCTCAGGTTACATTGGAGATCTCGCTACTAATTTTCCTTGCGAAACGATTTACTACTGCTTATTATCGGGTGCTCATTCCCGTATGCATGTCGGGAGATGAGCTTGTAAGGCAGGTTGACGTCTTGCGCAGGGCCGTAGAAATCAGCGTCGAGGGTCCAGGGCTCCGAAAGTTCGCGCCGCATTTTCTTTGCGCGGCGCCGAACCGAGGAGTCTTTTGCTTTGGGGCAATTTCTTCGACACAGAGAGACGCAACCGAGTTCCACCGTTTTTCTTGAGGGGGTGTCCCGGTTCGCCGGGGCTACGATACGGGAGATTCGGGGAACCTATTCTTAGCGATTCGTCGAAAGGAGTCTTTCTGTGAGAGAGAAGGGAACAGTAAAGTGGTTCAACGGGGCGAAGGGATATGGATTTATCCAGCGCTCCACGGGGGAAGACGTTTTCGTGCATTTCTCCGCCATTCAGGAGAACGGCTACCGCTCGCTCAACGAGGGTGAGACTGTGGAGTTCGATCTGCTGAAAGGCCCCAAAGGCTTTCAGGCGGGCAATGTAGTCCGCGCCTAACCGCAATCATGGTTGATTGCCCACCCTCCCGTTCCCAGCGGGAGGGTTTCTTATTGCCGCACTTGATCTTGGGTGGCGCGTCGCTTCAGTGTGCAAATTGTCAATTGCGTATACTCGTCTCGCTGCCCAAAGCCCGCAAGCTGCAGTCCGAAGCCTGCCTCACCGCACTTCCAGCGACACCAAATCTCCATCCGACACTCCGCCGGGCTTGTAGTTCACCGAGACCGCGCGGTTATTCCAGTCGCACGAAAACGTGTCCGTTCCGATGAGCAGCAGCGATTTGTAGTCGGCGGTGCGCAGTTTCAGAACAACTCCTCCCGCAGCCACGGTGAGAACGGCGGCCGGGGACTGAGCGCAATCCACGCCTACCAGCCTTCCCTGGAGAAACTTGGCGGCCCGCTTGTCCCCCGGGCCAGCGGTTTGAGCGGACTGTGCCGCGGCCCGCTTCGCTGCATCCTGCTCCAGTACGTCAAAGGGGGAATGTTGGGGAGAAAGCTTCTGAGCCGCCGTTGCCGAGGCGGACGAGATGCCGTACTTCTGCTCGGTCGGGAGCCGCTCCAACTGGTCGCGAGCCTGGGCCGCGACTTGCGCATCGCTGCCGCTTTTCAAGTGTTCCAGCAGGGTTTTCGCGGCCTCCCACTTCTTATCTGCAATGTAGATTTCCGCCAGATGGTAGACGTACTCCTGGTTGCGCGGACTGAGCTGTATGGCCGCATGTTCGGCCTGCATGGCCGACACCGGACCGCCGCCTTCCAGCCGCGCCATGGCCATCAGGTCATAGGCGTTGGCGAATTCGGGATACCAGTCGAGCACGGCGCGCAGATCTTGCATCATGTTGGGCAGACCCTGAATATCGGTGTGCTTCGCCTGAGATACGCGGTACTTCAGAACGGAAAGATAATAGCGGATCCACATATCGCCTGGGCTGAGCGCAACGGCATCGCCCAGTTGTTCGGCTGCGGCATCGAACTCTCCACGTTGCAGGTGATCCCAGGCCAGCGCCCGATGGGCGACCTCGTTTCCTTCAGCCGTGACCAGAGTGTCGGTTTGGTTTCCGGCTTTATCGTTCCGAGTGGTGGCTTTGGCTTTCGTTGGATCGGGAGCCGTGGCCAGTGCCTTCAATTCCAACAGACCGGCGTCGCGGCGTTCAGGAATTCTTATCTTCACTTCAGCCTCTAACGCACCGGCATCGCTTTCGCGCATCGGTTTGGCTGTGATCACGCTGTCGTTCGGACCTACCGGCACGGAAAACTGGTAGACCTGTGGCGTGTTCCTCAGCAAACCTGCCTGCTTGGAAGCGTCGAGCGCGACGAACAGCGGCGTGAGCGAGTGGAAATAATCCTTTACCGCTTGATCAAACTGGGCGGGAGTCACGCCGTAAGCCTTTTGGATGGCCTCCTCCACCGGCAGTTGCTGGTTCTCCACCAGATCAAAATAAGTTCCGGTCTCCGGCAGCTTTTTCTCGTGCAGCAGGTAATGCATCACCATCCACGACTGCGCGTAGAACAGCGTGTGGTGCGTGCTTTCGGCGTACGTAGAAGTGTCGTGTTTCATGGTGAGCAGGTCGGGCAATGTGAGCCAGACCTGGCCGCCGAGCAGTTCGGTGAGCGATTTCGGCAGATTGCGTACCTGGGCCTGGTTCTGCAGCAGATCTTCGGTGAAAGCTGGTTGCAACTCTGGATCACCGCCGATCTCGTACTTCCTGTCGTCGACGCGGATGGAGCCGAAGTATTCCGCCAGCCCTTCGTCGAACCATCCCTGCACTGGAGGATAGTTGTAGTTAACCCACAAGTGGGCAAGATCATGGGCGACGGCGCGCCAGGATTCCTCCTCGAACAAATTCAGCACGACAAAGTTCTGGTCTTCTCCCGGCAGAAAGAAGCCAGGAACGCCGATGGGCTGTCCCTGCCGCAGCAGCGCGCTCTTGTAGTAGTCCCTGTCGTTCTTGAAGGCAAGGATGGTAAGCGGTACCGGCTCGTTCAGGCGCTCCGTCATCAACAGGGTACCGAACACAGCCCGCATCTGCTCAAACCGCAGCGCGACTTCCGTGCCTTTTTTCTCGCCAGCGTCGGTGATGACGGTGAAATGAGTGGAGTGGATCTCAAGCCAGGGAGATTGCTCGGCCGCAGGTGCGGATGTGGATAGAAGAACGCCCAGAAGCACCGCTGGAAGCAATGAAATCGGGATGGGACGAATGCGGGCCATGCGCGTTCCGCCGTGGGAGAGGAGAACTACTGAAATGCTAGCACGAGGCGCAATCTATGCCGCCGATCGACCCATCAATAAATACCGGGATGGCCAGTATGATCGGCTGGCACCAACCTTGCTTCCACGCTATCCTTCCTCCATGCGCAAGCTAGAATTCAGCGTCGGCCTACTCTGCGCCTTGGTACTTGCTGGCAGCGTTCTTCCAGCCCAGCAGACGACAACCACCCCTGTTATGATTCGCGTGAGCGATCAAACCGGAGCTGTTATCCAGCACGCGCAAATCCGGTTAGTGCCTACTCCCGATCCCGCTCCCCCAAAGCTTGAGACCGACGACCACGGCCAGCTCTCGATCAATCTGAAAGTCGGCGGATACGCGCTGTCAGTTTCCGCCCCGGGATTTAAGACCTGGTCTGAACGTATTGTTGTTACTTTGCCCGAGATAAAGGACGCGAGCCAAATCTTCCCGGTAGCTTTGCAGGTCGGCGAAGTGCGCGGGCCCCATGTGATTTATGCGGTCGACACGCTGATACTCAGCGACGATTCCGCTGACACTTCTATCTTTTTGTCATTGGCCGATTTTCGCCTGCTTCCACACATTTCTGCTGTCGTGCATAACAGTCATACGAACTCTTCAGAGACTTACTCAGGCGTTCCGCTGGCCACTCTGCTGGCCAAGATTAAAGCTCCACTCGGAAAAGAACTTCACGGCGAAGCGATGACGAGCTACCTCGTCGCCACCGGTTCCGACGGATACTCTGTCGTGCTTTCTCTCGCTGAAGTTGATCCCAGCTTTCACGAAGGGCAGGTAATCGTGGCCGACACTCGCGATGGCCAACCGTTGGGGAAGAACGGTCCCTTCCAATTGATCGTGCCGGATGACAAGCGGCCGGCGCGTTGGGTGCACAACCTGGAGTCCATCGCAATGAAATCGGGCCGCTAGGGACGCCCACGAAACCAGGTGGCTAAGCCCGGCATTCCTGCGTGGCTTCATCGGCACGACTGAGGTCATGCCCTTCTCGAACGCATTTGTGAATGGGTTCTTAGTCCCCGCTGGCGTGGTTCTGCGTAGGCACGAGAACCAGTCGGTGTCTTGCTTCCGCGGCAGGCTGTGGCTGCGAGGCTCGGCCACACATTTCAAGAATGCCGATCACGGTCACGTACGCGGCGAGGACGCCAATCCCAACGGACACAGCTACCGTAACGCAGAGAATCAGAGGCATGAAAAGCGAAATCACGGTTCGACCACCCTGTCTAAATTGCTGAAAATAAAGTGCAGTATTCAGATGCCGCCAGCTCAACTTTCGTCTACACGCCATCTTCAAATCTACTTGGGTGAACGCTCGCGGCTAGTGACGACCCAGATGCGTCGTAGCCAACCGCGCCGTAGTAAAATACGGAGTAGAGCTGTGCAATTCCTACTGTCGAACAAATCTGTAGACCTGTCGACATTACGGAAGGGCAATCCTCCCAGACTAAATGGCGATTACAAAGATTTCGGTGCGCGGGGCGCGCCAGCATAACCTCAAGAACATCGACGTTGAGATTCCGCGTAACACCCTTACCGTGGTGACCGGGCTGAGCGGTTCTGGTAAGTCCTCGCTCGCGTTCGACACGATTTATGCCGAAGGCCAACGCCGTTACGTGGAGACTCTGTCGACCTATGCGCGGCAGTTTCTAGACCAGATGGAACGCCCGGATGTTGATGCAATTGATGGACTTAGCCCATCCATCTCGATCGAGCAAAAGACCACCAGCCGCAGCCCGCGCTCGACCGTGGGCACCATCACCGAGATCTACGACTATCTTCGCCTCTTGTTCGCTTCCATCGGCGTTCCCCATTGTCCCAAATGCGGACGCCCCATCAGCCGCCAGTCGGCCGAGCAGATCGTGCAACGCGTGATGGCGCTCTCGCCGGAGGATCGTGTAATGGTGCTGGCGCCGATCGTCCGCGGACGCAAAGGCGAATTCAAGAAAGAGATGGAGACGCTGCTCAAGCACGGCTATACCCGCGCCCGCGTCGACGGCGAGCTGGTGAATCTGGATGACGACCTCAACCTCGATAAGCGCAAGAACCACACCATCGAAGTGATGATTGACCGGCTGCTGGTGAAGCCGGGCATCGAGCATCGCCTCGAAATGTCGGTAGGCCTGGCGATGAAGTTGGCTGGAGGCTTGGTGCAGGTGTCCGTGGTCGGCGGCGATGAGCAGCTTTACTCCGAAAAGCTCGCTTGCCCGGATTGCGGCATCAGCGTACCGCAACTGGAGCCGCGCTCGTTCTCCTTCAACAGTATGTATGGAGCGTGTCCCGAGTGCCACGGCCTCGGAAACCGCTACGATTTCGATCCGGCGAAGGTGATCACCGACTGGTCGAAGCCGCTGCTCGATGGCGGACTGGGGCCGGGTTCGGCGTCGCAGGGTTTGATCCACAGTTTGCAAGTCGTGGCTGCAGCCCACGGAATCGACCTCAGCGTGCCGTTTGAGAAGTTTCCCGACAAAATCCAGGACCTGCTGTTGAACGGCGAGTCGGGCCGCGGCAAGACTGGCTTCCGCGGAATTTTCGGATACCTGAAGCAGAATCTCGAGGAGTCCACTTCGGAAGGCTATCGCGACTGGCTGATGGATCACATGTCGGCGACGGAGTGTCCCGCATGCCAAGGCAAGCGGCTTCGGCCGGAAAGCCTGGCTGTGAAAGTAAACCGCATGTCGATCGCCGACTTCACGGCGCTGCCAATTTCGAAGGCGCTCGAAGTGGCGCAAAGTATCAAACTCGCAGGGCGCGAAGAGAAGATTGCCGGCCGCGTCATGCACGAAGTGGTGGAGCGTCTCCAGTTTCTGAACGCGGTAGGACTCAACTACATTTCGCTCGACCGGTCGGCGGCGACGCTATCGGGCGGCGAAGGTCAGCGCATCCGCCTCGCCACGCAAATTGGCTCGAAGCTGCGCGGCGTGCTCTACGTGCTCGACGAGCCTTCCATCGGCCTGCATCATCGCGACAACGGCCGTCTTCTTACCGCGCTCGAAAACCTGCGCGACCTGGGCAACACCGTGCTCGTGGTCGAACACGACGAAGAAACCATCCGCC
>PMXH01000233.1:0-1113 GCA_003165855.1 Acidobacteriaceae bacterium
AAAACTGGTCGCGGGTCCTGGCTCTGATCCCCAGCCTAACCCGCTGGACGCCCGCCGAAAAACATCAACTTATCAAAATCATCCGCGCCAAATCCGCCCCCAACGAAATGCCTTACCTCCGCCAGACCCAGCACCACTCCCGCCTCCGCTCCGAACTCCTCCGCCTCGGCTCNNCGTAGCACTCGCAGGCGGCGTCTTCAAGTTTCTTGCGGTTCATGATCTTCACTGCCCCGCGGGTGTACTCGATGATCCCCTTCCTCTGCAGAACACCGGCTGCCAGGCTTACGCTAGGTCTGTCTGTCCCTAGCATCGTCGCCAGAAAATCATGAGTAATGGGCAGCGATCCAGAATCCACTCTGTCCTGGGTCATGAGCAACCACCGGGCCAGGCGCTGCTTAACATCGTGCAGCCGATTGCACGCGGCTGTTTGTGCAACCTGCATCCCCCGAATTGCGGCGTAGCGGTGCAACATCAATTGCAGACCTGGAGCGGACTCCAGCGCATTTTGCAGGGCCGCAACTTTTATCCGAAATCCGTCCCCCGTCACTTGTACTACCGCCCGCAGCGGGCCTCGGCTCAGGCCAACCGCCGCCGGTGTTCCGCTAAAGCCCTCGTTGCCAACGATCCCAGCTTCGGCGGTCTTGCCGTCTTCCATTACGACCACAAGAGAAATCAAACCTCGATTCAGGAAATACGCAAACTCCAGCTTTGCGCCCGCTTCGTGAAGCACCAGATGGTTTGGCAAGCTGACGTGTTCGAGGTGTGGCCGAAGTAACTTGTACTCGCTATCGGAGATCGCTAGAAGTATCCTATTGCCGACTGGCTTTCCTTCGGCATTCGTCCGCTCGCCGGAATGCACGACTTGGAGGTCTTTGCGCGCCACGAGCTGGAACTGAAAAGCCTCCGGGACGCGGGCATGAACTCACCCGCCGTCATGTGCTAAACAGGAATTGTGTTTATTCGCGCTACCCGGCGGAGTATACAGGGTCCAAACGCGAGCTTCTGTAGGCTACCCTACATTGACCCAGCCATCCGGCGTGTCAGCAGCATGAAATCACACGTTCGCACCGCCGCAAGCCCTCCTCGTCTATGTAGGATGCCCGACAGACCATC
>PMXH01000233.1:1141-2546 GCA_003165855.1 Acidobacteriaceae bacterium
ATGCGCGCCTTCGAGTTGCAGCGTGACAAAGAGTTTAGCCTGCACGTTTGCGCCGATCACCCAAGACACCAGGAGCACAAACCCTGAATAGTTCCACCCTCCACCCTCGCCATCGGATCCAGATCCCCAGAGCGAAGCCGACGGATGCTTTCAGGCCGCGAATGCTAAAGTCTTCCTTGTCGCTCCTCCATGCCCCCGCCCATCCTTCTCTACGACGGCGTCTGCGGACTCTGCAACCGCCTCGTCCAATTCATCCTCCGCCGCGATCACAATGCCGTCTTCCGCTTCGCCTCGCTGCAAAGCGCTCTCGCCGNNCCATGGCGCCAACCCCGCCGATCTCGACACGATCGATCTAAACACGATCTACGTCGTCGTCAATCATGACCTCCCCGGCGAGTCTCTGCTCTCGCGTTCTGACGCGGTCCTCTTCATCCTGCATCAACTCGGAGGTCTCTCGCGTCCCGCCGCATTCTTGCTGCAACTCCTGCCCAAATTTCTTCGCGATTCTGCCTACAACGCCGTCGCCCGCCACCGTTACCGCATCTTCGGCCGCTCCGAAACCTGCATTCTACCCAGCGCTCAAGACCGCAGCCGCTTCCTTGACCTGTAGTTCCTCCAGGAACTTCTCCTACAAATCCCGAGGCCCGCTCTCCATCTCGCTTCCCTCCGGCGCCTCGCTCAACAGTTCGTGCAAATCAAGCCGCCGCGTGTACATTTCCAACTCTCCGTCGGCCGCGCGCGGCCATTTCTCCTTCGGCTTGTCGCAATACAATTCAACTCCGTTTTCATCGGGATCGTTCAGGTAAATCGATTCGCTCACGCCGTGGTCCGCCGCTCCTTGCAGCGGAATCTTCGCCGCCAGCACTCTCCGCAGCGCCGTGGCCAGCGCCGCCCGTGTCGGATAAACAATCGCCGTATGATACAGCCCCGTTGTCCCCGCCGCCGGCGGCGAACCTCCCAGACTCTCCCACGTATTCAGCGCAATGTGATGGTGGTATCCGCCCGCCGACAAAAATACCGCCCCATCCCCATAGCGCTGCATCACTTCCAGTCCCAGCACTCCGTTGTAAAACCGCAGCGCCCGCTGCAAGTCAGCCACCCTCAAGTGCACATGCCCAATTCGCACCCTCGGGTCCACCACATAAGCCGCGGAACTCGGCGGATTGTTCTTCGGCGCAACCATCTCCATCCCTCCCACAATCGGATGGATTATAGCCCTCCAGCTTCGCTCTCCCGTCACACCGGGCTGTGATTCCGGTCATTGGACCGCGCCGCCAAATTGCGTAGCTTTTATCCAGTAGCTCTATCCCAAGGAGAAATCCTATGGTCACCGCCCCAACCATCGCCCCGCAAGAAGAAGAAGAGGAGCTAGCCATCGAGAAGAAAACCGTGAGACTCCCTGAGC
>PMXH01000009.1 GCA_003165855.1 Acidobacteriaceae bacterium
GAGTTCCGGCGCCTATCAAAGTCTGGCGCGCAACTCGACGGTGTTTGGAAATGTCATCTATAGCCCGACCGCTCACACGCTGTTTTCCACGGAGTATCGGCGAATCGACAGCTCTCCTGCGATTGGACTGCACTCGATCAGCAATGTTTATGGTGTCGCCACTGGATACAGGTTTTAAGCCATGCGAATCCATTGGCAAAGCTGGATCGGCCGCGCGGTGCTTCCCGCCCTCTTCATCCTGATTGAGAATACGGTTGCCCTCCGAGGGCAAGATATGGCCGAGGTTACTGCGCATCTAGAAATCCCTCTGCGCGCAAATGGATCGAGGGGAACGCTGCCTCCGGCCGCAATCTGGCTCACTCCACAGCGCCCAAGCCGCCTTGCGCCTCCCCGGAACGACCGCACGTATACGCTCCTGCAAAAAAACAAGCAATTCTTCCCTCACCTGCTGATTGTTCCCGTCGGCAGCATTGTGCATTTCCCGAACGCCGACCCATTCTTTCACAACGTCTTCTCGCTTTTTGATGGACGTCGGTTCGACCTTGGCCTCTATGAGGCTGGTTCAACCAGGGATGTCACATTTGGCCGAGAAGGCATTTCTTATATCTTCTGCAACATTCATCCAGAAATGAGCGCGGTTGTCATCGCGCTGACCACGCCCTTCTATGCAACGGAAGAGGCCCAGGGGCGCTTCCACATTCAAGACGTTCCCGCGGATGATTACACACTGCACGTATGGGTGGAGGGTGCGGACGAAGGGGTGCTGAAGGCTCTCACGCGCAAGGTGCACATCGCTCGGGATCATACGGATTTGGGAGCAATTGCACTGCCGAGTCCACTCCATCCGCCGGCATCCCACGAAAACAAATACGGAAAAGACTATGACACTCGGGAGTCGCCGATCTACTAAGTGTGGGCGGCCGCCCAACGACGGCCGCGCCAAGAGGAACTATTGAAACGTGACGGTGATCGGTATGCTGTGGGTCACGGTGCCTGAGGTTGCGTTGATTGTCACCTGCACAGTTTGCGGCATGCCCATGGGCGTGGTACCGGCTGGAGAATTCGAAGAACTGCAGCCGCTTACCCCAAAGGCGAAGCTGATCAATCCCACGAACAGGAAGGCGCGCAACAGCAGCGAGCGNNCAGCGAGAGTGTGGTGGTTCCCGGCTGGCTAGCGGTGACGCTCAACGTGCTGGCTGAGGACGTGAAGCTGAAGTTCCCTCCGCCGGCTACCGACGAAGCGAGAGCGATGGAACCGAAGAGGCCATCCTTCTCGCCGTTGATGCCGGCGGCAAAGTACAGGGTGTTAGGGTCGCCGACGCCGTTGCTGCCGAAAACGATCTCCCATAATCCGGAGTTGACGATTGGCATGCCCGAAGCATTCTGCACCTGACTGATAAAGGCAAAAGTGTTCGGGTTGTAAGCGTTGATCATGCCATCGCCGAAGTTCCCCACTAACAAATCTCCGCCGAGGCTGCCGAATCCGGCCGGAGCAAGCGCCATGCCCCATGGCGCATTCAAATTGCCCTTGCTTATTGCACTTTGGATAAGATTCCCCTCCGTATCGAAGGCGTCGACATAACCCAGACCGGCGCCAACATTCTCGCGACCCTGGGCATTCAGCTGTGCGTACGTCACGAAGATCTTGCCGCCGATTGCGTGAATCCCGAAGGGAGAGAAGCCACTGGGAATGGCTGGGTCAGAGAACACTCCGGTCAGACTTGCAGGCGCGAAATTGCTGTTGAACACATCTACTTTGGCGGCGGCAAAGTTGGCGGCCAACAGGAACGACCCATCGGCCGTGGTGTCGACAGCAATATCTGTGTACGATGCCCCTTGCGTCGAGTTGTTGATCACGGTCACGGCCTCGGGCGTGTTCGGATTCCATGCCGCGATGGTGCCGTCCAGCGTGCCGAAGAGAAACTGTGCGTAGCCGCCGGTGATCGGAAACAGAGCGGGGTTGGCGTTGTAAATCGTCCCCGCCGGAGTTCCATGAGGCGAGGTCGAATTGGCCGGCGGCACTGCGACAGCAAAGCTCTTGTTGCCGCTTGCGTCGTCCACAAGCGAAAAACCGCTACCGGGTGAGTCGATCCAGAACTGCGGGCCGATTGAAACNNCGTCGGAGATGATGTTGGTCTGCACATAGGCGCTCGCTTGTGCGGCTGCACTCAAGGGGGCGGCGAACAAAGCAGCCGCCAATAGGAGGCCCATGACACGCGGCCGAGAAGCTTTGCTCGGCGGGTGCGTGGACCGTACGTACGAGGCCGCGGGACCGACGGCTCGTGAGGACAGCGGAAACAGAGATGTACGATTCATTTTTTCAGCTCCAGAAGTGGCCCTGGTTCAGATAAACCTGCGAATGCAGCTTTTTGCCACTCTGTTGCCAGCCTAGAAAGTCGCGAAGGAGAGGGTGTCACGGCGACGTCGTTGTTTTGTCATCGCATTTCAATTTATGGAGTTGCACCAGAACGCTCGCAGTTTCAAATCTCTTACAGGGAAAAGACAATTAACTTACATCTCCATGACAACTGGCGTGCCTGCCCAATCTATCTTCGAACTCGGCCGAGCGGTAACCACCTTCAGGTT
>PMXH01000494.1 GCA_003165855.1 Acidobacteriaceae bacterium
GGTTGGTGCGGCGTCCGGGGCTCAAGCTCAGTCACCCTCAACATTGCAAAATGAAGAGGGAAGGTCAGCAAGGGTCTATAGCAAAGCGCTGGTCGAGGAGAACGGGAAGCCCAGTCGAAGGCAGGATAGAGTTCCGAGGCGTTGAGTAGGTTTGTCCGGTTGGCGGTAAGCCCGGAGCCCGAGCAAAGATCGCATGCAGCGCGCCCGCAAGGGAAGCAGCACAGCAGGTCAAGCAAGGGTCTAACGCGAGCTACTGGCCGAGACGAATGGACCCAACACCACCTCGGAACTCTCTATTTTTTTGAGCACTTCTTTTTTGAGCACTTCTGCCCACTTCCCCCTGCTAATCCACATGCTCCCCTTCCGCCATAAAGCTCTGCTCCGACGGTGGCAGTCGATCCCCAGGCCGCGCCCAGAACACGTACAATGTCGGCCATAGTATCACGCTCACCAGTAATTCCACGATCAACCCGCCCACAATCACAATCGCAAACGGACGCTGCGAATCTGACCCAATATCGTGCGACATCGCCGCCGGCAGCAGCCCGAGCGTCGCCACGATCATCGTCATCATAATGGGACGCAGCCGCAGCGCCGCGCCTTCCTTTGCCGCCTCGCGCACCGGCAGCCCGCGCGTGCGCAGCTGGTTGATGTATTCCACCATGATCACGCCAATTTCCACCGACACTCCGATCAGCGCCAGAAATCCCAGCCCGGACGACACGCTGAAATGCGTCCCCGTCAGCAACAGGCTGAGAAATCCACCCAGCGGCGAAAGCGCGACCACCGCCAGGATCAGGAATACCCACTTCCACGATCCAAACGCCGAATAGAGGATGAACGCCATCAGCAGCAGCGTAATCGGCACAATGAACGCCAGCCGGCGGTTGGCGCGCTGCTGGCTTTCATATTCTCCGGTCCAGTCGAGGTGATAGCCTTCGGGAAACTGCACCTTCTGCCCTACTTCTTCAATCGCCTGCCGCACCGTGCTGCCCAGGTCGCGCCCGCGCACGCTGTACTTGATGGCGATGTATCTCGAATTGCCTTCGCGGTAAATCGTGGACGCGCCGTCATCCAGCGTGATATGGCTCACCTGGCTCAGCGCCACCCGCTCGCCCGACGGCGCAAGAATGCGGATGTTGCCAATGTCCTCGACGGTCCTGCGGAACTGCGGCTGGTAGCGCACGGTCAAGTCATAACGCTGCTCGCCGATCAGAATCTGGCTCACAGCCTTCCCACCCACCGCGCCTTCCACCGCATCCTGAATATCGCTCACGTTGATGCCGAAACGATCCGCGGCCGCGCGATCCACCACCAGATTCACATTCGGCTGCCCGCGCACCTGGAACGTGCCCAGGTCGGCTACGCCAGGAATCTGGCTCATCACGTTCTGCATCTCCTCCGCTTTTTGTTCCAGCGTCTTCAAGTCGCGCCCGAACAGTTTCACCGCCAACTCGCCCTTCACGCCGCTGACCGCTTCCTCCACGTTGTCAGAAATCGGCTGCGAAAAATTCCAGTCCACGCCGGGAAACTTGCTCAGCGCCGCATCCATCGCCGCAATCAGTTCATCCTTCTTGTGATATTCCTTCCTCCACTCTTCCCGCGGCCGCAAATCGACGAAGAACTCCGTGTTGTAAAAACCACTGGCGTCACTCCCGTCATCGGGACGCCCCACCTGGCTCACCACCTGCGTCACTTCCGGAAACGCCGCCAGCACCAGCCGCGCCTTGTCCGCCAGATCAATGCCCGCCGTCGGTCCCGTGCTAGGTGCCAGCGTCCCACGCACCCAGACCGCGCCTTCATCGAGATGCGGCAAAAATTCCGACCCGATGATTCCGCTGAAAACCAGACCCAGCATCGCCGCCATAGCCAGCAGCCCCATCCCGAGAGTCAGCTTGATGTGGTCGAAGCACCAGTCCAGCGACCGCCCGTAGCTGCGATTCAGCCACTCCAGCACCGGGTTCCGCCACTCCTTCATTTCGCTGCTGAACAGCATGCTGCACAGCACCGGCGCGATGAACAGAGCGAACACCAGCGCCCCCAGCAGCGCAAACGCAACCGTCCACGCCATGGGACTGAACAATCGTCCCTCTACTCTTTGCAAAGTAAAAATCGGCAGGTAGGAAACGATGATGATAATGCGCGCGAAAAACACCGGCTTCTGCACCTCGTGCGCCGCCTGCGCAATAATCTCCATGAACGACTTCTTCCGGTCGCCGAATGCAGTGTGGCGCAGAATGTTCTCTACCATCACCACCGACCCATCCACCACCATGCCGAAGTCGAGCGCGCCCAGCGAAAGCAGGTTCGCCGGAATCTGCCGCAGATCCAGCAGAATCGCCGCAAACAGAAGCGAGAAGGGAATCGTGATCGCGACAATCAAAGCGCTGCGCACGTTCCCCAGGAACAAAAACAAAATCAGCGTGACCAGCAACACTCCGTCCGTCAGATTTCGCAGTACCGTGTGCGTGGTGTGCTTCATCAATTCACTACGGTCCAGATGCGGAACAAGCTTCACTCCCACGGGCAACAGTCCGCGGTGCCCGTTCGTTCCGTTCAACTCATCGATCTTGTTATGCAACGCGGCCAGTGTGGTTTCCGCTACCGCCCCCTTGCGCAATAGCACAATGCCTTCCACCACGTCATCTGAATCGATGATCGTTCCATCCTCTTTATGGATGGCCTTGCCCAATTGTCCCAGCCGCACTTTCGGCGCCTGCACCACCTGCCCCAAGTCCCGCACCCGTACTGGAGTTCCGCCCTGCACCTTCACCACCGTCGCGGCAATATCGTCGGTGGTCTCCATCAATCCCACAGCGCGTACATTCAGCGCCTGTTCGCCGCGCTCGATAAATCCGCCGCCGGCATTGATGTTGTTCGCCGCCAGCGCCGTCTCCACCTGCGCCAGCGATAGCCCGTACGACACCAGCTTCCCCGGATCGACCTGCACCTGGTACTCGCGCGTCGGCCCGCCAAATGGATTCACATCCACAATGTTCGGCACCGACTTCAACTGGTTCACCACAAACCAGTCATTCAGCGTCTTCAACTCCATCACGTCGTATTTCGGATTCGTGCTGGTCAACGTGTAGAACATGATCTGCCCGGTCGGACTGTAGTCCGGCCCAATCCCCGGGTTCACTCCCGGCGGCAGCGTCACCTGCTGCAGCCGGTCGAGCACTTCCTGCCGCGCGTTGAACGTCGTGATGTCATCGTCGTAGATGATCGTGATCATCGACAGCCCCGACAGCGACACCGACCGCAGATGGGTCAGATGCGCCACGCCGTTCAACTCCACTTCGAGCGGGACTGTGATCTGCTGCTCCACTTCCTCTGCCGCATGTCCTGGCCATTGCGTGATGATCTGCGCGTAGGTGTCGGCCACGTCGGGATAGGCTTCAATAGGCAGGTTGTGAAACGAAATGATTCCCCACACGAACAGCACCAGCGCTCCGCCCAGAACCATCAGGCGGTTGCGCAGCGCGAAATCTATCATCACGCGGATCATCTATTTCTTCTCCGCCACTTCGGTCGAAAACTCCAGCGCGTTCGCCACCACTTCATCGCCCGCCTTCACGCCCTCGCGAATCTCCTGCATACCATCCGGAGCCAACCCATCCCCTTGCACGGCCACCCGCCGAAAATTGTTTCTGCCGTCCTTGCGGAAGACCCAGTCTCGATCGTGCAAACGCATGATCGCGGTTGCGGGAACCACTATGCGATCCGTGGTCTTGCGGGAGCGGAACTTCGCCACCGCAAACATCCCCGGACGCAGTGCACCCTCTGGATTCGCCAGCACAATCCTCACCTTTGCCGACCGCGTCGTTGGATCAAGCACCCGCGAAATGTCCGCTACCGTTCCGCGAAACGCGCGCTCCCCAAAGGCATTCAGCCGGATTTCTGCCGCATCGCCCACATGCACGTCGCCCAGATCGTTCTCAAATACGTCGCACACCACCCACACCTCGCTAAGATCGGCGATGGTAAACAGATTCGGCGTATTGTCCAGGCTCTTCACGCCTTCAAATCCCGCGACGTTCTGCTCCACAATCGTTCCCGCCACCGGAGCGCGCAAATCGATCAGCGGACTCGGATGCGCCGGGTCCGCGCCCAACACCCGCACGTGCTGTTCCGCAGTCGACACATCCACCTTGGCCTTGTCCTCCAGATCCTGCGCCGTCTCCAGATCCTTCGCGGCAACCGCACCCTTGTCGTAGAGCATCTGCGCGCGATCCAGCGCCTTGCGCGACAGCACTTCATCCGTCACCGCCTTCTGATAGTCCGCCATCGCCGCCGCCAGGTCCGGACTCGAAATCACCAGCAGCGTCTGCCCTTTCTTTACCGAGTCTCCCAGCTTCACCTTCAGATCGATCACCCGCCCTCCGCCGAGCGAGGTCACATGGATCGTCCGGTTCACATCCGGAGTCACCGTCCCGTTCGCCGTCAGCTCGGTCGGCAGCGCCCGCGTTTCCGCCTTCGCCGTCCTAAACAATTGCGGATCCTCCACCGAAAACACATCGGGATCGACCGTCACCGGAGCCTTGCTCACCGCCGCCGGCGTCTCCTTCGAACAACCCGCCGCAGCCATCAGGGCCGCGAAAACAAGCAACCCAGCAAATCTCGAAGTGATCGCGAACAATCCAAGCCTTGTCGTCCCGAGCGAAGCGAGGGAACATGGTTTCGCCGGCACAACCGACGCAGCCCTCTTCACTCCACTGCCTGCACAACCGTGGAAGAGCGGCGCTTCAGCGCCGCGTAAGGCACCCACACTCGACCGGGGCTTCAGCCCCTGTGGTCGTATTCTGCGTTCACCGTCCATCTTCATTGCATAACCTCGCGCCCCACCGCCAGATTCAACTGTGCCGCCGCCGTCAAATACGATCCCACCAGGTTCACGTAACTCAATTCCACCGTGCGGTACTCACTCTCCGCATTTATAAAGTCCAGCAGCGACGCTCCTCCATGCCGGTAGGAAAAGAAAATCGTGTCCCGCACCCGCACCGCCTGCGCCAGATATTTCTGTTTATAAGGCCGCAGCAGAATCAGATTGCTGTTCAATGT
Source organism: Acidobacteriaceae bacterium (assembly GCA_003165855.1). Lineage (GTDB taxonomy): Bacteria > Acidobacteriota > Terriglobia > Terriglobales > Acidobacteriaceae > Sulfotelmatobacter. Next base: position 5,062 of record PMXH01000494.1, read on the forward strand.
GGCGTAGGCCGAATCCACGTCGCTGAACACCTGCGCCTGCGCCGCATCCCGCAGCCTTTCATTGCGCGTGATGTCGATCTTCGTGCGCAGCTTCTCTCCCTGATTCCGGTCAAAGATCCGCAGCGGAAAATTCACTCCCACCCCGATATACGCATCGATCGGAGGATTCCTGCCCACGTCGAAGCTGATCGTCGGATCCGTCGATCCGTTCGCTTCCGCCAGTTTGTAGTCGGTCTGCGCCTTATCCACTGCCTGCACCGCCGCCTTCAGATCCGGCCGCGTATCCAACGCGGTTTGCCGGTAAGAATCCAAAGCTTCGATCTGATCGTTGAAGTCAAACACGCCCGCCACATCGAACTGCTCCACCGGAGTGCGGTCGTTGAGCAGCGTGAGCAGGTCGATCTTCGCCGTCCGCAAATTCACGTCCGCCGTTTGCAAATCCGATTCGTACTGCACCCGCTGCAACTCCAGCCGGTCCAGATCGATCTGCGCAATGTCCCCCGCCTCGAACCGGTCCCGGCTGATTTTCAATACGTGGTCGTAGTAATCCAGATTGTTCTTAGCCACGCGCAGCACTTCTTTGGCCTGCAGTATCTGCACAAACGCTCCCCGCAAATTGAACAGAAGATTTCTGTTCAGGTCGTCCTGTTGCGAGATGCCGATCGCCGTTGCCTTCTTCGCGCTCTCCGTCCGCAACTCGCGCTTGTGCGCCCGCTCATGCAGATAGCTCACCGTCGCCGAGGGCAGCCAGTAAGCAAACGGCCCATGCGGGGGCCCGCCCGGAAACGGATCGATCTGGTCCGCCAGCAGCCCCAGATTCGGATTCGGCCGGAAATGCGCCGTAATCTCCTGCGCCTCCAACTCGCTGATATTCAATTTCCCCGCCAGCAGCGTGGGATTATTCAGCTCCAACCGGTCTTTCACCTGCTCCCAGGTCCAAACGTGGGAAGTCCAGGCCTGCGGCGGCGCCGTCGTCGTCGGCGCAGTCTGCGGCGCCACCTGCGCCGCGGCCAGGCCCGCAACAACCGCCAGAAGTAAGAACCACCAAAATGTTCGAAGCATCGAGACTCCCTACAATCACCGCAGCCTGCCCCTCACCTCAAAACTCTCCGGTAGAGACGTTGCTTGCCATGTCTTGCCGCCATTTACTGCCCTCTGCGGCCAATGTTCGATTCGTATCAGGGCATCGCGCGATTCGTATCAGGGCATCGCTTCAGCGATGCCGCATGAGCCGAAATCAAGAACGCCTTTAGGCGCTGCGTGCTGGACTTGAGCCGACTCAAAGTGGCTTCAACACTATCGCTGGTGCAAACCGCACCTTTTAAAGAGTATCCCCGCCGTAACGATTTCCTAAAGATGAGGAACGCCCGCTGCGGATTTCCTACTGCCTCCGACCAGCGATTCAGCAAAACGGCCACTCTGTAAGGATGATTCGGCGAACTACCCGAGGAGGGAACTAGGCGGCGCCCGCCCGCCATGCCAATCGCAGGGCCCAGTCAGCGGAGCCAAACATGCAACCGAAACTTCCAGCCGCCCAGCTTCCGGAGCAGCCAGCCACACCGCGCTCGCCACCACCGCCGGTGCCCCTTGCAGCCGGTTTACCCAGGCCGAATTCTTATCGCTTCCCGCCTGCCGCACCGAGCGCTTGCTGCTGGCCGACTCTTCCATCTCAGCCCGCATCGCATGCAAATCGTCCGACGCCGAGATCACCGGAAACAGCAGAACCAGCGCACATCCCAGCGCCAGCAAACATTGCAGCGCAGTTACTCCGCGCCCCAGCCGCAGTCCTGCATCCCGCCGCCACAGCCAGTAGGCCGGTAGCGCCAGCAGCACCCAAGCGAGATTGAGCAGCAATTCCATTCCTGGCATTCAAAACCGGCGCGAGCAAGATCGGCAAAACCTAAGTCATTCTTGCAAAAACCTTAAATTCAAGTCAACGTGACCACCGTACCCGCATCCCACTCCGAAGCCCGAAGCCGCCCCTACGGCCCGACCACCACCTGCAGCGCCACCGGCGTCTGCATTCTCTGCCGGTAGATCGCCTTCCGCTTGGCCACCTCGCCCGCCACGTTCACGTACACCACGTAGGCTCCATGCGGCAAAGTCTCGCCAAACGGCAACGCCATTCCAATCGTGCCTTTTTTCAACGGAAAGTGCTGATACCCAATCTCCGTGGCCCGACCATTCTCCGCCACTGCCTTCACATCAAACGTCAAATCCACGTCGTCCGCCGTCGAGTTCGACACTTCCACGCTGCCGTCGATCCGGTTCGCCGTCACGTGCGCCGGAACCTTCCACGCCACCGTGATCGCCTCCACCACTTTGATCGTGAATCCCTTCTGCACCGCCTGCTGCGGTTTCCCGCCGTCCCTCGCCGACACCACAAACTGAAACTCCCCCGCCCGCTCCGCCGCTCCATGCAGCACTCCGTTATCTTCCAGCGTGATCCCCGGCGGCAGCGCTCCACTTTCCACCCGCCAGTGCAGCACCGGCACGTAGTTTCCCCGCCCCTCAAAATTCACCTGATACACTCCTTGCGGATACGTCCCCGGCACCTCGGTCGGCTCAATCACCAACCCTCCGTCCTTGTCTTTGTCGTCTTTGTCCTTATTGTCCTTATCCGGCGTCGCCTTGTCCGAAGCCGTCTTGTCCGAAGCAGTCGGGTCCGCCGCCGTCCCGTCTTTCGCGGTCGTTGGCGGAGTGTTCTCCTCCGCGCCCGCCTGCCCCATCGCCGCCGCAGTCATCCCCATCGCCAGCGCGCACACCAGTACACCCAAATACCCCGCCGACCCGAATCTCAATCCCCGCCTCATGATTACCTTCCGCGATCGCCTGACTGCGGCATCCATCGCCGAACCGCGCCATCCCTGAGCCCAGCGAGCCTGTCCCGAGCTTGTCGAAAAGGATGAGGGACCTCTGCAACCCACCGTACCAGCCCTACCCGCAACACCCTCAGCTTCCTTCCACCATGCTACCGGATTTCTCCACCCCCTCCGCACAATTTCATTCCCCCGAAAGGTCGCCCCGCAAGCAGATGTGCGAAGTAAGATGCCGAAAGCCGAAAGCCGGAAGCCCGAAGCCGGAAGCCCGAAGCCCGAAGCCCGAAGCCCTCTCTCCTACCCGAGAATGTAAAGATATGTACAACTTGCGCGTCCCTATCAAATTTCTCTCAACCCCCGCGCTACTTATTTTCATGGTTCGGGTTCGATACAACGGAATTAGTCTGTGCTAACCTCGAAACTAAGCAACTCAATGATGGCCAGCTCCACGATCCAGTCGCTCCCCGGAGGAAGTTATGTCAGTACGCAACGGAATCGCCCTGCTCCTCGCCCTTTCCACTCTCTCGCTTCTAGTCGGCTGCGGTAGCGGCTCTCCCACCGCCGTCGCGCCTCCCACCGGTGGCTTCAGCACCACCAACCTGAGTGGGACATACGTTTTCTCCGTCTCGGGAGTTGACTCCGCAGGAAACTTCTTCACAGCGGCCGGCAGTCTCACGGCCAATGGCAGCTCCAGCAGCCCACAAATCACGGCTGGCACCCTTGATCTCAACGATCCCGAAAACGGTGGCGATTTTCCAGGCCTCACTGTTGGCTCAGGTCCTTACAGCGTCACTCCTGACGGGCGCGGCACCGCCTCTCTCTCCACCTCACAAGGAACCATCAAACTTGACTTTGTTCTGACCTCCAGTTCTCACGGCTTGGTCACGCGTTTCGACAACGGCGGCACCGGCAGCGGTACCCTCGACCTGCAAACCACGATTACTCAAAGTCAGCTGGCAGGTTCTTATGCTTTTACTCTTGCTGGCGTTGACACCACTGACACAACTGCATACGCCACAGCAGGCGCATTCACCCTCGATCAGAACGGCAACGTCATCACAGGCGTACAAGATTTCAACGACGGCGGTTTCACGTACACCGCTCTACCCGTCTCAGGCTCCGTAGTCTTGGGAACGGGGAGCGCTCCGGGGACAGCCACGCTTACCACCGAGACCTTCGGCACCCTCACCTTTGACGTCTACGCGATCGACAATACGCACCTGAAATTTGTCGAAACAGATATCGCTCCAGCCCTATCCGGCGATGTCTTCACCCAGACCGGAGCCTCTATCCCCACCGGCCCCATGGTCTTCACAGTCGCCGGCCTGGATTCTAGCGGTACCGTCGCCGCTGGCGGCCTGATGACCTCTGACGGAACCGGTAACTTTACTGGCGGCCTAGAAGACGTTAACGACGATGGCAACCTCTCTCCGGCGCAGTTGCTCTTCACCGGCACCGCTGCCGCGGGTGGCTCGATCGGCGGGCGGGTTATCGTCAATCTCAGCGGTTTCGACCCCGCCATTCAGTATGTCATCTATCCTTCGAGCGGCGGAGTTCTGATGCTGGAAACGGATGGTTTAGCCATCACGACCGGGGCCGCATTTGCTCAGACAAGCACGAGCATCAGCGCCTCGCAAGGCTATGGCCTGAACCTGACGGGCACCAACATTGCCGACGGGGTTGAGGTGGACGACATCGCCGAGTTCAGCACCACCTCCAGCGGCATCAGCGGCATTATCGATGAAAACTATGAACCTTCTGGTGCCACGAACTCCGACCGGACACTGACCGGAACCTACACGCCGGATTCGCCGGCGACCGGCCGCGGTTCCATCGTTGTCCCAAGCGTCAATACCCTCAACGGCGTACTCGACCTGGAGTATTACGTCGTGTCCAGCTCGACCATTCTCGTCGTTGAAGGCGATAACACCCAGGTCGCGACAGGAAGCTTCGGGCTTCAAAACGCTCCTTCAGGCGGAGCAGCCCTGCTGCACGTCGCCGCATCCCGGCCGGGAGCGCGGCTACACGGAGCTCTGCGAAAGCAGAAATAGCTCATCGACCATCGCTCAACCACCCGGGCGCGGCTTTCCCAAGCCGCGCCCCTTTTTTCCCTTGCCCCTTGCCCCTTGCTCCTCGTCCCCCCCCTCCTCGCCGACCCCATCCCTGATGTCCCACTTCCCCCACTCCTTCGTGACCTTAGTTACCTTTAATGAATGCCCCCTCTTCAAGCACAATCATTCTCAGCTTCGTGTCACTTGCGGGAGATAAAGAGTGTTTCGCCAACGCTTTCTGTCTGTTTCCATATTCGTACTCATCAGCGCCTCGCTGGCCGCCGCGCGAGACATCGCCCTGGTGTCCAACAAATCCAATGCAATAGGCGCTCTTACCGTCCCCGAACTGGTCAAGGTCTGCAAAGCCCAGACCGATCGTTGGCCGGACGGCAAGCCCATCACTTTCGTGATGCGTGCTCCCTCGGTCCCAGAAATGAAGATGGTTCTCGAAAAGGTCTATGGCATGTCCCAGAGTGAGGTCAGCAGTCTCATCGTCACCTCCAATCACGGACGCCCCACCCATCCCGCCATCCTCATCGCTACTTCCGACGAAGAACTCGTAAATCGGGTGGCCTCCACTCCCGGCGCCGTCGGCGTCGTCGACGTGTATTCCATCAACAGCAGTGTCGCCGTCGTCAAGATCGCAGGCAAACTCCCTCTCGAACCCGGCTACCTGTTGCACGGAAACTAAGAAGAAGCAATTTTGTAATTTGGTAATTGAGAAATTTGGTAATCTAAAAATCCCCGAGGCGCGCAAGATTTTCAATTACTAAATTACAAAATTACCCAATTACCAAAT